>JAOADS010000004.1:0-27959 GCA_026417195.1 Ignavibacteria bacterium
TTTGATATTTCAGAAGAAGGTATCTATCGTATGGAAGCGTATGATGTTATAGGAAAAAAGATAAAAGAATTTTTTATTAATAACTTTAAACCGGGTAAATACAGGTTTGATTTTTCAGTAGATAACCTGTCATCTGGTGTTTATTTATACAGGTTATTGAATGATAAGTATTCTTCAACAAAAAAATTAATCATTATTAAATAATCTTCAGAAAGGAGGTTTGTCAATGAAAACTCCACCATGGAAATAAAATAAAAAGCAGGCTAAGGGGCATCTAAACGGTCGCACGTTTAAATAACCGGTATAATCGGTTAAGCTCCTTTATTCCTGCTTTTTCTTTTACAAACTTAAACAAATATTATTTTGTAGAAAATCCCTTGATTAAGTTATCAAAAGTGGAAAACTATTTATACTGCCTAATCACATTACTAATAAACTGAACCAGCTTCTCTGTAAACTTCTCCCATGAGCGTTCAGTACGGTAATTTCTGATTTCTCCTATAAATTGGTTTCTCAGATTTTTTTCAAAGTAATCTCTGAGTGCTGATGAAATAATCTCTGAAACGGGTTTGGTAATAATTCCCGTTTTCATATCAATCACTTCTTCAGCAAGCCCTCCTACGTCAGTTACTATTACAGGAACATCGAAGTGATATGCAATACCGGTAATTCCACTCTGAGAAGCTGAACGGTATGGGAGTACGCATACATCGGCAGCCGAAAAGAAAAGTGGTATCTCTGACTCTGGTATGTATCTTATGTGTTTTATTATTTGTCTATCAAGTTTTAATTTATTAATCAACTCATCATATTTCCTGAAATCTCCGTAAACCTCACCAGCTATAATCAGAACATAGGAATCATCAAGGGAGCTCATTGCTTCAATTAGTATATCAAGCCCTTTATAGTCTCTTATGAAACCGAAAAAAAGCACTACCTTTTTGTTTTCATCAATATTGAGTTTATTCAAAGCTTCACTTCTTGAAATTTTTATGCCATAGTGATTATAGAAGGGATGAAATAGGATTTCGTATTTTGCATCAGGAACTATTTCCTTAAGCTCTTCCGCAGCTTTTCTGTTAAGTACAACCAAGCCATCACATCTTCTGAAAAAATATCCGGCAAACAGATTATGAAAAACCATCTTCTCATGTGATCTGACGTTGTGAAGAAGTCCGATTGTTTTGATTTTATTTTTCTTTAAACTTCCCGCTATATTGCCAAGCGAAGGCGCAAAAAATGGCATCCAGTAACTTAATAAAGCAACATCAGCTCTGAAATCAGTTATAGCCCGTGAAACCTTTTTCCACGAGAAGGGATTGAGACTATCAGTAATTCTCAGTGAATTTATCTTTCTGTTTTTGTCTGAATCCGAAACGTATTGAGTTGAGCCGGGGAAAAGAAATTTCGGATACTGTCTTTTATAGTTTACGGCAAGTAATTCATTTGATCTGGAAAGTTCCAAATAAAGAGAGTCTGCGAACTGAGCAATTCCTCCCCTGTAAGGATAAAAAGGGGATATGAATGCAATTTTCATTAATGCAAATTGATAATATTATTGGATTTTTACAATTGATTAATATTGATTTTTCTCATTTCTATTGAAAACGCTTTTAAGTAATTTTGAGAAATGAAGAAAGCTATAATATTCATCACAGTAATTACAATTATTTCTGCTTGCTCAAAGAAAGACGATCTTCCTGAACAGCAAAAAGGTTCTCAGGAAATAATAAAAATGCCTGATGACTCAATTCACAGGAACATAGGGAAAAATAAGGGAGATGAAAAAGCAGATGAGCTGATCAAATCAGCCGATGAAGCTGACTCACTTTACTCAAAGACTAAATCCGAGTCAGATAAAAAGGCATGTATAGAAAAACACATGGCTGCAGCAAATTACCTTATGTTTGAAGCAAATCTCTCACCGAAGAAAAAATATCCTCCTGCTTTAAGAAGATACAGGAGAGTTCTTGAGCTGGATCCGTCAAATAAAGAAGCAGCAGAGAATAAAAAGGAAATAGAAGACATCTATATATCAATGGGGATGCCTATACCTGATTAACCATGGAAGAGAAAACAGAATCACTGATATGGGAAGGTTCTCAGTCTCAGGTTTTGAACCTTGGGGTGTTTCTTTCAGTTATATTGGTAACTGTTTTAATCGTAATAATTTCTCTGATAACTTTGCCTTTGCTTATGGTTTTATGTCTTATACCTTTAGGATATGGATTGTGGAAATGGCTTGTCATTAAATTTAACAGATATAAGATAACGACTCAGAGAATATTTTATTCTACCGGTATATTTACCAAGAAAACCGATGTACTGGAGCTCTACAGAGTCATGGATTTAAACTTATATGAACCTTTCTGGCAGAGAATCTTCGGACTTGGGATCATAGAACTTAGTACATCTGATGAAACAACTCCTAAATTTGTTCTGAAAGCAGTTCCGAAGCCGGCGGATCTGAGCGATAAAATAAGAAAAAGCGTTGAATCAAGACGTGATGCCAAACGTGTAAGGGGAATAGAATTTCTTGATGATGAACTAACGTCAAATCAATGATCTTAAAATTTATTTTATTCTTCTGGTTAATTGCTGTATTTATAATGGCAATTATATTTCCCATACCTAAGATCGGAGAAATGGGAGATAAGGCAAGAATCCTTTATTTCCATGTACCTCTTGCATGGGTTGCTACGTTGTCTTTTATAATGTCTCTTATTTATTCTGTGAGATATCTGAGAAAGCGTGATGAGATCTATGATATCAAATCATCATCTGCTGCAGGGATCGGACTACTTTTTGCTGTTCTGGCAACTGTAACAGGAGCTGTGTGGGCACGCTTTGAATGGGGAGCTTTCTGGAACTGGGATCCGAGACAGACAGCTATATTCATGCTTATATTAATTTACGGAGCATATTTTGCACTTAGAGCGTCCATGGACTCCCGTGAAAAAAGAGCAAGACTTTCATCAGTTTATGCAATACTTGCAGGTATTACAGTTCCATTTTTTATATTTGTTATGCCGAGAATAACCGAGACGCTTCACCCAGATCCTATAATAAATACAAGAGGCAAGGTAAACATGAGTAGCGATATGCTTCTTGTTTTTCTTGCCTCACTTGCTGGCTTCACCGGACTTTACTTCTGGATTCTTAGTCTGAAGGTTAGAATTGAAAAACTTAAATTGAAAAAAATCAGTTAAGGTTTATGTATGAATTTCTTTCATCAAACGGACAATATGTAGTTCTCATAATAACTCTTATCATATGGGCCGGAATTTTCCTGTATCTTTTATCTCTTGATAAAAAAATCTCGAAACTTGAGAAATAGAAAATGAAAAAAATAAGATATATTGCCGGAACAGTTATTATTCTTGTTTTTCTTACCATAGGCTTCTTCTCATTTATTGATTCCAAGGTTGAATATGCAAATTTCAGCTATGCTTCCAATACTCATAGGAAATGTCAGGTTAAGGGAACGTGGCTGAAAGACAAGGAGACAAGGTATGATGCTGCAAACAATCAGTTTATATTTCACATGAGAGATGAAAATAATCATGAAATGAAGGTCATACTTGACGGAGCTGAACCAAATAACTTCAGAATGGCTGAGAGCATAGTTGCAAAAGGAAAAGTCAAGGGAGATCACTTCCATGCAACTGAAGTTCTTACCAAATGTCCTTCAAAATATGAAGGTGATTCTGAAGATTTGAAAAAATCCAATCTCTGATGGGTCCGATATTAATCCACATTGCATTTGCTGCTTGTATAATATCAAGCCTTTTCTACTGGATATCTGCAACAGGCAGGAAAAACATGCTAAAGATATCCCGGCCGGCATACATTGTAATGGCTGTGTTTACGATTTCTTCTGCAAGTTTCCTTTTATATAATATACTCACACATCAGTTCCAATACACCTATATCTGGAATCACAGTTCAACTAAGGAACCTCTTAACCTGCTGATAGCTACTTTCTATGCAGGGCAGGAGGGAAGTTTTCATCTCTGGGCTTTGTGGATGAGTATAATAGGTATCTTCCTGATGAGCTATACTTCAAAACATGAGCGGTATGAAGCGGAAGTAATGGGCACCTTTACACTCCTTCAGGCTTTCATTTTATTTATACTCATAGTAAAGTCACCTTATACCTATGTCTGGGAATCCTTTGCAGGTGACGTTGCAGAAGGTTTTATTCCTCCTGAAGGCAGAGGGCTTAATCCTCTCTTACAGAATTTCTGGATGACAATTCATCCTCCGATTTTATTTGTAGGTTTTTCTGCTATGTCTGTTCCATTCTGCTTTGCCGTTGCTGCCCTTATAAAAAATAAATATGACCGTTGGGTAAATATTGCACTACCCTGGACTTTGTTTGCTGCAGGAGTTCTGGGACTTGGAATAATGCTTGGCGGTTACTGGGCTTACGGAGTTCTGGGATGGGGAGGATACTGGGCATGGGATCCGGTGGAAAATTCATCACTTGTTCCCTGGATAACTTCAATAGCTGCGATTCATCTTATGATATCTTCCCGGGTTACAAAAGGTTTTATTAAATCAACTCTTTTTCTGTGTATTATATCATATGTACTTGTGCTTTATTCAACTTTCCTTACAAGAAGCGGTGTTCTTGGAGATGCATCTGTGCATTCATTTGTTGATCCGGGACAGGAAGTCTATCTTTTCTTAATCATATTTCTTTCCCTATTTGCAGTAGTCGGGATAGGGCTTATAATTTTCAGGTTTAAATCAATTAACTCTGAAATCAGTTCATTAAAACAAGAGTCTTCTCCCATATTATCCAGGGAATCAGCTCTGTTCATTGGTGCAATAACACTTTGTGCCTCTGCTTTAGTTGTGCTTGCCGGTACAAGCTGGCCTATATTTGCAAAAGGTTCCGTTGAAGCAGATTTTTACAATAAGATGAACCTGCCTATTGCCATACTTATTTCTTTCATCAACGGTGCAAGTATATTACTTAAGTGGAAACACACAGAGGAAAAAAACTTTATGAAAAGCTTAGTTGTGCCATTTGTTCTAGCTTCCGTACTGACGGGACTGTTTGCCTTTATGGGAATGAGGGATTTCCTGATAGCCCTTCTTGCCTTAAGTGCTCTGTTTGCATTTTTCATAAATGCTGAAACAGCTTACGTTATTTCCAGAAGAAGTAAAATCAAAACAGGTGCATATCTTGCTCATATCGGTTTTGCTGTTTTGTTGTTAGGCGTAATAGGTTCCTCAAGGTATTCACAGGAAGAAAATCTGTCTCTTCCCATAGGACAGACAGTTGAAGCCTTAGGTTACAGAATGACGTATCTCGGTGCCACTCCTATACCTGATGATCCCGAAAAATATCACTTCAATGTTAAAGTTGAACGGGACGGGAAGGAAATGATGCTGAAGCCGGTAATGTATTACAGTGATTACTCCGAAGGGGTTATGAAAAATCCAGACATTGTAAATCTTATTGTCAGAGATCTGTATCTTTCGCCAATGGCACTTGAAGTACCTGAGGAGTTTTCTGCAGAAGATGTTGATTCAATCGTAAAAGGTTCTGTAAAGAATATTAAGGGGCTGGACATACATTTTGTAAATTTCAATATGGATGAATTTAAAAGGGATGAACTTTCAAGCGGAGCGGCTCAAACCATAGGTGCAGATCTTGAGATAAATGAAAACGGAGTGAGAACACCGGTTACTGTTAAAATCAGATATTCCGGAGACGGAGTTCCGGAATTTATCCCGGTAAAATATAAAGACAACATAGAGCTTTATTTAGTGAAAATAAGTGTATCACAGGAACCTCAGATCCAGCTTGCAGTTGTTGACAGAACCAGAAAAATGAACTCACCGGATGCAATAACATCTGAAACTCTCATATTGACTGCAAGCGTGAAACCTCTGATTAATCTCGTTTGGGGAGGAACTGTTATAATAGTTATCGGATTTGCTTTATCTGTAATAAACAGAGTTAAGAAAAGTAAAGCTGCAGCTTCTGACGAAGAGGTTTAAGTTTTTCTGTGCTGTTTACATGCCCTCACGAATTCCCTGAACAGCGGATGAGCCTTGGTTGCCCTTGACTTTAACTCCGGATGGAACTGACATGCTATAAACCACGGATGTGAAGGTAGTTCAATTATTTCAACGAGGTCTTTGTCGGGGTTAATACCTGAAAAAACCATACCTGCTTCCTCAAATGCCATTCTGTAGCGGTTATTGAATTCATATCTGTGTCTGTGACGTTCAGTAATGTTGACTGATTTATACGTTTCATAGGTTTTAGTTCCGCGTTTTATTGTGCAAGCATATGCACCAAGCCTCATTGTTCCGCCTTTTTCTGTGATTCCCTTCTGTTCTTCCATAAGGTCTATAACATTGTTTGCAGTAAGTTTAATCTCTGAACTTGATGCATCTTTTATTTTAAGAACGTTCCTTGCAAACTCTATAGCTGCAAGCTGCATACCGAAACATATTCCGAAAAAGGGAATCTTTTTATCTCTTACATATTTTATAGCTTTTATCTTTCCTTCTGAACCTCTTTCACCGAATCCGTAAGGGACAAGCAGTCCGTCAATTCCTTCAAAATGTTTTGAAATATTGTTGCCGTCTTCAATAGCCTCAGCTGAAATCCATTTTATATCAACCTTTACGTCATTTTCAGCTCCGGCATGAACGAAGGCTTCAAGTATGCTTTTATACGCATCAGGTACCATATTATACTTACCGCATATTCCTACTGTAACTGAACTCTTCGGACTAAGTATTTTCTTTACCAGTTTTCTCCATTTTGAAAGATCCGGTCTCTTAGCTCTTATATGAAGTTTCTTAATTATGATTTCATCAAGTCCTTCAGATGCAAGTTCAAGCGGGACCTGATATATTGTACTTACATCTTTAGCTGAAACAACACAGTTGGTCTGCACGTTGCAGAAAAGGGCTATCTTTTCCTTGATTTCCGATGATATACCCTTATGACTTCTTATGATGAGTATATCAGGCTGGATGCCAATTTCCAGAAGGGTTTTAACTGAGTGCTGTGTTGGCTTGGTTTTAACTTCGCCTGCTGCTTCAATAAAAGGAACATAGGTAAGATGAATGGAAAGGAAATTTTCCCTGCCGACTTTAAGCATGAGCTGTCTCATAGCTTCAAGAAATGGCAATGATTCTATATCTCCCACTGTTCCGCCTATTTCAGTTATTACTACATCATAGTTTCCAGTCCTAGCAAGTTCGGTCATTCTGCGTTTTATTTCATCTGTGATATGAGGTACTACCTGAACGGTTGCACCCAGATAATCACCTCGTCTCTCACGTGTTATAACTTCGTAATAAACCTGTCCGGTAGTTGTATTGTTTGCACGGCTCATGTTCATATCAAGGAATCTCTCGTAATGGCCAAGGTCAAGATCTGTTTCAGCTCCGTCTTCCGTAACGTAAACCTCACCGTGCTGGTATGGACTCATTGTTCCAGGGTCAACATTTATATAAGGATCAAACTTCTGCACAGTAACTCTCAAACCTCTTGATTTAAGCAAAAGCCCTATTGATGAAGCAGCTATGCCTTTACCTAACGAAGAAACAACTCCTCCTGTGAGGAAGATATATTTTACTCTTTTCAATTTCTTACTTTCTTTATTACTTTTAACAAGTCATCCTTTGTGTCAACTGAAGGTGAACTGAAGCGTGTATGGATCAGTTTTATTTCATAACCATTGTCAATAATCCTCATTTGCTCAAGTTTTTCCTTTAGTTCTGATTTCGTAGGTTTCATCTTTATGAACTTCATGAGAAAATCTCTCCTGAATGCATAAAGCCCGATATGTTTATAACAGTTTTTTTTACATGATTTGAAGTCTGAAATTTTTCTCAAGAACATAGCTGCAAATCTCTGTTTGTCCGGAATAACTTTTACAACATTAGGATTTATTAGATCAGACGGATCAGTGATTTTTGAATAAAGAGTTGCTACTTTTATATCTTTATTCTTCATAAGACATTCAGCTGCTTTATCTATGTTCCTGTAATCTATCAGAGGCTCATCACCCTGTATATTCACAAATATTTCCCCATCCCAGAACTCCTTCATTATAGCTACTTCTCCCATTCGGTCAGTTCCGCTTTTATGTTTAGGTGAAGTAATAACTGCTTCGCCCCAGAACGAACGGACTGCGTTATAAATTCTCTTGTCATCTGTAGCAACAACAAGTCTTGAAAGCTTTTTTGATCTCATAGCTCTTTCATAAACATGCTGTATCATAGGCTTACCGTTTATTAAGGCAAGTGGTTTTCCGGGAAACCTTACTGAAGCATAACGCGCCGGTATGACGCCAATTACTTTCACTTATCTATCACCTTAGGTACGCGGAAAAAGTTTTCAGTCTTATCAGGTGCATTCTTCAAAGCTTCTTCTTTTGAAATACTCTGTTTAGGTTCATCTTTCCTGAAAACATTTTCAGAACTGTTTACACTGTAGAGAGGCTCAACTTTATCAAGTTCAGGTATTTCGTTTAAAGTATCTATGTACTCAAGTATTCTATTCATTTCTTTCTGTAGCTTAGAAATTCCTTCGTCGGAGAATTTCAGTTTCGCAAGTTTCGCTATTTTTATAACTTCTTCTTTTGAAACAGACATCTTACTTAATGTTTTTTATTATTATATTTCTTAAATCATTCAGAAGATTCTTGTCTTTTCTGTATTTCACCGCTTCACCTATTACCATATTAACTTTGCCGGATTTAACCCTGAGCGTTCCGGGAGGCATAAGTTCTCTCGTACCTGAAAGCGAAACCGGAATTATCTCTGCCTGTGATTTATCTGCAAGCACAAACATACCTCTTTTGAACTCACCGGTTTTACCGTCCTTGCTTCTTGTACCTTCCGGGTAAATCACCACTGAAATTCCTTTTTTGATTTTTTCAGCAGCCTTATCAAGAGATTTATATGCACTCCTTATATTTTTCCTGTCTATTGGAATAAATCCCGTTGCCATCATGGCTAAACCTAACAGCGGTATCCTGTTTATTTCCTTTTTATAGATCATCCTTAAATTATCGGGTATCTTTGCTAACTGCACAAAGATATCAAGATAACTAAGATGATTTGATATATAAATTTTCCCTGAAGATCTGTTTATATTTTCTTTACCGTATGTATCAACCTTAACACCCCAGATAATCAAAACCGCATTTGCCCATATTTTGAGAAGAGGACCTGAGATTCTGTATCTGTAATCAAAAGGATAAATAATCAGAGAAATTACAGCTATAATTAAAGAATAAATAATGACCAGAAAATTCTTTACAAGCCACATTTTTCATTTCAATATCCTGCAATAATAATAATAACTTATAAGGGTATAAAGAAATAAACTTTTTCCTGTCTCTAATATTTTTATATTTGTATCTAAGAAACTATCCTCATCTATCTATATTCGGTGAATTCTGTCAAGAAATCCTATCTTCATCTCTCCGGTGGAAAAACCTTTTCAGGTTACAGTTTCGGTAAATACACTGATTCTGAAGGTGAAGTTGTATTTACCACAGGCATGACCGGATATCCTGAATCTCTCACCGATCCGTCTTACAGGGGACAGATACTTGTATTCACATATCCTCTGATAGGAAATTACGGAATACCTTTTTTTGGGAAAGATGAAAATTCATTTCAGATTCAGGATGGGTTTGAATCCGGCCGCATTCAGGTAAGTGGAGTTATAATATCAGATTACAGTTACCGTTACAGTCACTTTGATGCATATCAGTCACTTGATGAGTGGCTTAGGGATAATGATGTCCCGGGAATTTACGGAGTTGACACGAGGGAACTTACGAAGGTCCTCAGGACAAAGGGAGTTATGCCGGGCAAGATATCTACTTCAGCTGAACCGGAAGGAGAATTCAAAGATCCTAACTTAAGAAACCTGGTTTCCGAAGTTTCCGTGACCCAACCCTTGGTATATCCTTTGAAAAAGAAAAATGCGAAAAGAGTTCTTCTGATAGATTGCGGTGTAAAAAACAACATCATAAGAAACTTCCTTAAAAGAAATATTGAAGTAATAAGGGTTCCATGGGATTACGATCCATGTAAATCAGAATTCGATTTTGACGGAATATTTGTGTCCAACGGACCCGGTGATCCTAAAATGTGTAAGGCTACAATAACGAATCTGAGGAATTCGTTCAACATGAATAAACCTATATTCGGAATCTGCCTCGGAAGTCAGATTATGGCACTTGCAGCAGGTGCAGATACATATAAACTTAAGTTCGGCCACCGCTCACAAAATCAGCCATGCATAGAAACAGAGGGGAGGTGCTATATTACATCTCAGAATCACGGTTATGCAGTAGATAAGAACACACTGCCTGATGAATGGGAAGAATGGTTCATTAACAATAATGATGGTTCAAATGAAGGTATAAAACACAGGTACAGGCCCTATTTTGCCGTACAGTTCCATCCGGAATCATCACCCGGTCCTAATGACACTTCCTGGCTTTTTGATAAGTTTGCCGGGACTCTTTGAAATATGAAACAAAGCGGAATTATCCATCACATTGAAATCTATGTTTCTGATTTAAAAAAATCAATAAGTTTCTGGAAATGGCTTCTCACAAAAAAATTCTCTTATGAAATCTTTGAGAAATGGGATCGGGGAATTAGTTTTATATTCGGAAAAACATATATTGTCCTGGTTCAGACAGAGAAAAAATATCTTGACGTTCCCTATAACAGAAAAAGAACTGGCCTGAACCATATAGCATTTCATTGTACATCCAGAAAATTTATTGACAAACTGACTGAAGAACTAAAGAAGAAAAAAATCAGAATTTTATATACTGATAAACATCCCTATGCAGGTGGTAAGAATTATTATGCTGTTTTCTTTGAAGATCCTGACAGAATAAAAGTTGAAGTAGTATTATCTGAGTAAAACGTTCACCTTTAATTATATTAAACTGTAATACTTGATAAGCTTCAAAAATTAATTACATTGATAATGCTCATCTATTCTGGTAAATTAGTATAATTCATTTTAACAAATATGCCAACATTCTTTCTTGACGGTAGGGAAATAGAATTCAAACCTGGTCAGACTATAATAGAAGCTGCCCGTGATGCTGGTATAGAAATTCCTCACTTCTGCTGGCATCCGGCTTTATCTGTTGCAGGGAACTGCAGAATCTGTCTGGTTGAAGTTGAGAAAGCCCCTAAGGGACAGATAGCATGTGCAACTCAGGTAACTGAAGGTATGGTCGTATATGCTAACAGCCCCAAGGCAGTGAAAATGAGAAATGCTGTAATGGAGTTCCTGCTGATTAATCATCCCCTTGATTGTCCCATATGTGATGAAGCCGGTGAGTGTAAGCTTCAGGATTATGCTTATAAATACAGTATTGGTAAATCACGCTTCAGTGAAGTAAAAGTGCATAAAGATAAAAGAATTGAGCTGGGTCCGAATGTAATGTTTGATCAGGAAAGATGCATAAGCTGTTCAAGGTGTATAAGGTTCTGCGAGGAAATCGTTGGCGATCCCCAGCTTACTTTTGTTCACCGCGGTGAACACGTAACCATTGAAACTTTTCCGGGTAAAAAGCTTGATAACCCTTATTCTATGAACGTAATAGAACTTTGTCCGGTCGGCGCTCTGACTTCAAGGGATTTCCGTTTCAAAGCAAGGGTATGGGACATGTCAAGTACAGACAGCATCTGCACAGGTTGTTCACGGGGATGTAATATTCATATATGGGTCAGGGATAACAAAATTCTCAGGCTTACTCCAAGGGAAAATATGGAAGTTAATCAGTACTGGATGTGTGATTATGGCAGGCTGAATACATTTAAATATGTTAACGATGAAAATACAAGAATAAAATCACCTATGATAAGAGCGGAGGAAACGGTTTCTGACAAGTATGAACTTGTTGATTGTGACTGGGACACAGCTTGTGCCAGAGTTATTTCAGAACTGAAGAATTACAATCCAAGGGAAGTTGCTTTCATAGCATCTCCGTTTTCCACAATGGAGGATAACTTCGTTCTTAAGAAATTTGCTTCTGAAGTTATCGGTTCAGATACAATATTTTACATACCTGAAATCAAAGGAGAAGATGACAACCTGCTCATAAAGGCTGATAAAACTCCAAACTCAACTGGTTTGGAAATACTTGGTATCAGGCAGGTTAATGATGAAATTACAGGGAAAATTCTCAAAGGACAGTTTAAACTTATCTACATGATAAATGACTCCCTGATGAGACTGGATAACTACAATCAGATAATAAAATCTATTGAGACAGGCATATTACATAACTGGAGTGAAGATGAACTAACACGTAAGGCAACTGTTGTATTGCCGTCTACAACTTATGCTGAATCAAACGGAACTTTCGTTAATTTTCAGTACAGAATACAGAGAATCAGACCGGCAGTTACAACGCTTGAGACAGAACGCTTGCCCGGAGAATTTGAGCTTAGCAGGCTTGATAAATTTGGTGCACAAAATGACAGATGGACAAAGGGCATAAAGTTTAATGCACGTCCCGTATGGAAAGTTATTTCTCAGATTTCAAAAGCTATGGGGAAAGACTTCGGATACGATAACACAGAAGAAGTATTTGACAGTATGGCTTCTGAGATAGCGGTTCTAAACGGTTTAAGTTATGAGCATATAGGAAGTCACGGAGTTCAGCTTTCACTTGAAGAAGTTGAGGTATAAGATAATTTCATTTCGGAAACTTTTCAGCCCACCCGATGAGGTGGGTTTTTAATAACTGAATGTATATTAAGGAACACATATTGTCATCTTTACGGGATGTGCTTACCGGATTAGGAATAGATTCACCAGATATTGAAATTCTCAGACCTCGAGATCCTTCTCACGGAGATCTATCAACCAATGTTGCTATGGTCTATTCTAAGAAACTTGGCCGTAAACCACATGATTTCGCAAATGAGCTGATTAGGAAAATGGAGGTTAATGAAGATTACATTTCTGCTGTAAAAACCGCTGGATCCGGATTTATTAATTTCTTTATATCTGATGATTATTACAGAGATTCCATTGAAAAAATAGACAGGAATTTCGGAAGGCTAGAAATAAATTCAGGTAAGCGAGCTAATGTAGAATGGGTAAGTGCAAATCCTACAGGACCACTTCACACAGGTCACGGAAGACAGATAGCGCTGGGGAAAGCAATAGCAAACCTTCTTGAGTGGACTGGTTATGAGGTTACAAGAGAATATTATTACAATGACGCTGGAAGACAAATGGAAAGACTTGCAGAATCGGTATATGCCAGGTACAGGCAGATAATTGAGCCGGATTACAAATTTCCGGAAGATGCATATCACGGAGATTATGTAAAAGAAATAGCACTTGAGATATTTAACGAGTACGATGACAGGCTGATAGATTCTGATAATGAAATTTTCAGAAAAAAAGCTGAAGACTGGTGTTTCCGTTCAATAAGGAATACACTTGACAGGATGGGAGTGATACATAATGTCTTCTTCAATGAAAGTTCACTTTACAGTTCAGGTAAGATAGAGCAAGTGCTTGAATCATTCGCTGAGAAAAATCTTTCCTATGAGAAAGACGGTGCGATTTGGCTTAAAACAAGTGTACTATTGGGAAATAAAAAAGATGCTCAGGATAAGGTAATTGTCAAATCTACCGGGGAACCGACTTACAGGTTGCCTGACATGGCATATCACGTAGATAAAATAAAAAGAGGATATGATCTGATAATTGATATATTTGGTTCTGACCACGGTGATACTTACAAGGAAGTACTTGCAGGTGTAAAAGGACTCGGATATGATGTTTCAAATATTCGTGTAATAATTCATCAAATGGTTACATTTGTAAGTAACGGACAACCGGTTAAGATGAGTAAAAGATCCGATAATGTCTATTATCTGGATGATCTGCTTGATGATGTTGGCGAGGATGTTGCACAGTTTTTCTTTGTTATGAGAAGTCCCAATACACATCTTGAATTTGATATTTCTCTTGCCAAAGAACAGTCTGAGAAAAATCCGGTATTTTACCTCCAGTATGCACATGCAAGAATTTGCGGAATTCTGAGAAATGCAGAAAACACACTTGGCGATTTCCTGAAAGCTGAAGCAGATACGTCAAGACTTAATAACGCTGAAGAGATACAGTTAATGAAGACTTTAGCCTATTTCCCCGAAATAGTAGAAAGTTCATATACAACACTTGAACCTCATAGAATAATAACCTACTTAAACGAAGTTGCAGAAAACTTTCACAGATTCTATCATAATCACAGAGTTCTAGATCCTGATGACAAGGAACTATCTCAGGCAAGGCTAAAGCTGTGCAAAGCTACAAAAATTGTTCTTGCTAATGGATTTGAAATTATAGGTATCCGTGCGCCGGAGAGAATGTAAAAGTTTCACTTAACCAATACAGTTCTTACTGTATGATAATATCCGTTTGATGACAATCTGATGAAGTAAATTCCGCTTGGATAGTCAGCAGCATCCCATTTCACTTCGTAGTAACCTCGCAGGTAATACTTATTGTCTATTAACCTTTGCAGTTCTCTTCCAGTGCAATCAAACAATGAAAGTGTGATATCTGCATCTGATGAAAGTTCAAATCTGATATTAGTAACTGAATTAAACGGATTGGGATAACTCTGGTGTAAAATAAATTCAGAAGGTACGTTAACACCTGAGGAACCAATATTAAGCGTACTGACAGTTCTTACAGCCAGATAGAGATTAGTAGAGTTCAGAGTATCCTTACTGAATACAAGCCAGAATCTGATATCAAATGGTGAGATATAAACTCCCCTCCCCACAGTCAGTACGCTATGAGCGGACGAATCTCCAAGATGCCAGACAAGCTGATTATCTGAAGCGATCCATGAACCTGATGCTGATTTTTTTATGAAGGCACCAAGTGGACTTATCTGGGAAAATAAATTAACTGAAGCAAAGGAACCGGAATATGAGGAATTATCATAAGAAGGTTCGTTTACAAGTGTTTCCTGATATTTATAACCGGAATTCAGCTCAATTGAAGTTCTGTAAATTCCTTTTCTTCCGCTTCTGTCTGAAGTAAAGGTAAGATAAATAGCTCCTCCAGAATAGCTTGATAAGAAACCATTGATTTTGTTATTACCTAAAAAAGCTGCGGTATCGTGGACTGTCCAGGGCTCAGCATTTCTTTTTCTGGTAAACATTATCACTGTCTGAGTTGCGGAAATCCTTTTCTCATAAGCAACTATAATTGAATGACCAAGACTGTCTGATTTATAGTATGATATAAATGGGTTAATGCAAATCATAGGTTCATTGGATGTAAGGTTCGAATCAGCAAACCATTGACCATTCAGATATCTTTTGAAATGTATATCTCCGTTTTCAGTCTGATATACCAGGGCAAAATGATTTGAATCCACCGCACATATTTTAGGATTCAGTTTATTTTGCGGAGTTACTACTATAGGAAACTCTGTCCCCCAGCCTTCTGCTTCGGTGAAAATATTTCCGTTAATGTTCCATATCCCGTTATTCTTTGATTGCCAGACTGCCATGGCTTTTCTGATTCGTCGTATATAACATTGACAGGTAAAGTAATCAATTGCCGGATTTATGTTTTCGCCGGAGATTGAGGAGAGTTGCATTGCTGAATCAATTAATCCGTCTGTTGATACTTTTAGTGTATATATCTGAGAGCCGGAAGTAAACATTCGCTGGAAAACCAAAAACTCAAACAATATTCTGCTGTGATTAAACGAGGGCTGGACTCCGAAGGCTGGGTTTTTATCTGTGTAAGGCGAATTTATCTTTATAACGTTCTGCCACTGAGAATTAATCTCTGCTGAAAGAAGAAAAACAAATAAACAGTAAATCTGTTTCATAGTCTAAAATAAGACTTTGATGTTTCATAATCAATGATTAACTGTTACTGCCTGCTGTAGTTGCCCGCAGCCAGCGTTTATATCTATTCCTCTTCTTACCCTGAGGGTATTCGGAATACCTGCCTTATTCAGAATTTCTCTGAACTTATCAATCCGTTTCTGGTCAGATTCTCTTCCATCATATCCAGATGTAGGATTCAGAGGAATGAAATTCACATGACATAGCAATCCTTTTAATAACCTGACTAACTCATGAGCCTGAGAGGGAATGTCGTTTACATTATCAATGAGAGCCCATTCGAAAGTAATTCTTCTTCTGGTTTTATCAACATAATATCTGCATGCATCTATCAGAGTTTCCAGGGGATAACGCTTGTTTATGGGGAGCATGGTTTCCCTTAACTCATCAGTTGCAGCATGAAGAGATACAGCAAGGTTTACCTGTCTTTTCTCATCAGCAAATCTTTTAATCATTGGTACTATACCAACTGTACTTATTGTTATCCTTCTTGCTCCGAAATTAAAGCCAAGAGGGTCTGTTAATCTGTCAACAGCCTTCATTACTTCGTCATAATTTGCAAACGGTTCACCCATACCCATGAAGACGAGATTTGTTAGCTTTTCGTTTTCTTTTCTTAAAATTCTTTCAAAAAAAATCACCTGTTCAATTATCTCACCTGATGAAATGTTTCTCTGAAATCCCCCCTGTCCTGTTGCACAAAATGTACATCCAAGTGCGCAACCGGCCTGTGTGGAGATGCATGCTGTATTTCTGCTACTGTATTTCATCAGAACAGTTTCAATCTGTGCTGGTTTTGGTGAATTCAGTAATGGAAGACTGAATAATATTTTACGTGTGTTTCTGTCTGAAGATACTAAATCAGATAGTGGTTTGAGAGATGAGAAACGAATTTCAGAATCAAGTATTGGTCTCAGAGCTGAAGGAATGTTTGACATCTCAGCAAATGATGAATAAAGATTCCTGTAAACATTTTCATATATCTGGCTTGCTCGGAATTTTCTTTCACCAAAGGAAAGGATCAGGGAAGTTAAATCCTCCAGAGATAAATCAAACAGATAAGGCTTCAGCTTATCCATGTTGAGATATAAGCAGATTAGTCGTAAAGAATGGATTTCCCGAGAGCTGAACCGATAAGGTCAACTGCAAGTTCTGCAGTTTCATTTTTTGTGTCAAGTATAGGATTCACTTCAAGCATTTCAAGTGAATTCATACATCCGCAGTCTGCAACCATTTCCATTATCACTGAAGCTTCGCGGTAAGTAAGTCCTCCTTCTACAGGAGTTCCTACACCACTTGCATAATCCGGGTCTACTCCGTCCAGATCAAAACTTACATGTATATGATCAACATCATTTTTAAAGTCATTCAGAACCCTTGCAATTATACGGGTAACCCCCTGTTTATCAACATCTGTCATGGTGTAAACCTGCATTCCTTTGTCACGGAAATTTTTTACTGTTACGGCTTCTTCAGGATCAACGTCCCTTATACCTATGAGAGCTGCATTTTCCGGAAGTACTTTAGGTGCAAATCCACCAAGTTTTACTAGTCTTCTGTCACCTATACCAAGCGAAGCAGCCAGAGGCATTCCATGAATGTTTCCGGAAGGAGTGGTCTCATGAGTATTCATGTCTGCATGTGCATCTATCCATATAACTCCAAGTGTCTTACCTCTTTTCCTGCAATAACTCGCTATTCCTGTAATGCTTCCGAGTGCAGTTGCGTGGTCACCGCCTAATATTAAAGGGAAATAGTCTTTGTTAAGTAAGTGTTCTACCTTTCTGGCGAGAATTTTAGAAGTTCTTACTATTTCAGGCAGATATTTAAGCTTCGGATCTCTTATTGTCAGAGTTTCTGAACCCTCAACATATATATCTCCGAAGTCTTTGACTTTATAACCCATGCTTTCAAGTTTCCTTTCTAACTGAGCATATCTGAGAGCTGAAGGTCCCATATCAACTCCTCTTCTGTCAGCCCCCAGATCCATAGGGAATCCGATTATACCAATTTTTTTATTTTTTCTGACAGGCAAGTAAATTTTCTGATAATTTACATGCAATATAGTTTTTGTTATTGACAGATATAAGGGAGATAAATGGAACTACAGAAACTACCTGTTCTTTTTCAGGAACTCACTTACTCCCTTTTTACAGTCCGGCGTCATACGTGTAATAGCATTAAGATCGCATGCATATTCAAGAGCTTTTTCAAAATCCATACCTGAAATGTTGCTGAACAACTCTTTTGTTAATCTGAGGGAACTGGATGAATTTTTCTTTAACATTTTACACAGTTCATCAACTTTATCGTTCAGTTCAGGTGAATTTACACAGTAATTAATCAAACCTATCTTTCTGGCTTCTTCAGCATCAATCATACGGGCAGTGAGGAGTAAATCCTTTGCAGCAGTTTCAGTAACTCTTTTCAGAAGAAATAACATAACTATGGCAGGTATGAATCCGATTTTTACTTCTGTATATCCAAACCTTGCAGTTTCATCTGCAACTATTATATCACATGCAGTGGCAATCCCGCACCCGCCTGCAAGACAATATCCCTGAACCTTTGCAATAACAGGCTTTGAGCAGTTATATATGGCAAGAAGCATATCTCTGAACTTTCTTGAATCTTGCTTGTTCTGAAGTATATCATATTCGGAAATTTCCCTAAGATAATCAAGATAAAGCCCAGAGCAGAAGTTACCGCCTGAGCCGGTTATGACTATCACCCTGATATCTTCGTTATGAGAAAAATCATTTATTATATTTGTGAGATTTTCTATCAGTTCTCTGTCCAGTGAATTCATTTTCTCTGGTCTGTTTAGCAGGATTTCAACAACGCCGTCTTCAACTTTGTACAGGATGTTTTTAAGTCCCATATTTCTGAATGATTAAATTATTATTGAAAACATAAACCCGCAGCTCCTAAGAGTCCTGCATTATCTCCCACTGAAGATTTCAGGACATGAAAACTATTAGCTATTGTCTTAAGAGCTCTGTTCTTTATTGTTTTTTTACATTCACTTATAAAGAAAGGAAATGCATTGGCTATTCCGCCTCCCAGAACTGCAACTCTCATGTCCATAAGGTTAAAGTAATTCACGAGTCCTACTCCAAGGTAAAATCCGTACTTCCTGAATAGGGATTTTGCAGTCTTATTACCTTCTGAAGCCATAACAGTAAGTCTGTCAAAATCTATTCTTCTGCCTAACTGGTTTAATTTATCTCTGTTGTGTTTAAGAAAATAGTTTCTTCCTATGTAAGCTTCAACAGCTCCGGGATTTCCTCCAAGACATTCAGGACCATTGAAATTAATTGTCATCATGCCAAATTCACCTGCTCCGTTAGTTTCTCCCCTGTATATTTTACCGTCTATTATAATAGCTCCACCTATACCGGTTCCAAGTGTAAGAAAAATGAAATTTCTATACTTTTTCCCCTGACCGAAATAAATTTCGGCAAGTCCTGCGCAATTTGCATCGTTGTCAACTTCTACCGGAATTGAAAATAATTTTTCCAGTTTTCCTTTAAGGTTAACCTCCTTCCAGTTCCTGAAATTAGGTGGATATTTTACAATTCCGTCTGAAACTATGCCCGGTGCTCCTATTCCGATTGCATTAATTCTTACACTTTTCTTTCTTATAAGGTTGTTGATACACTTTTCTATCTGTGAAATAACTTTACCCGGAGAATCCTGAGAACATGAAACCGTTTTATATTTTTTAATTACGTTACCTTTGTAATCAACAAGACCGGCCTTGATAAACGTACCACCAAGATCAATCCCTATATAATGTCCTTCGCCGTATTTTGAAACTATGGTTATCATATTTTTTTATTCCGCCACCAGCTGATCAGTCGTTTTCTTATAATGGATTCTTCTCCCGAATTACCCGGTTTGTAATATATTCTGTCTTTAAGTTCATCCGGCAGATATTGCTGATTTACATATTTTCCTTCAAAGTCGTGAGGGTAAAGATAATTCTTTCCGTAACCAATCTGCTTCATCAGGGTAGTCGGGGCATTCCTCAGGTGAACAGGTACCGGTAAAGCTCCATTTTCTTCTATATCTTTCTTTGCCTCAACTATAGCTATGTATGATGAATTGCTTTTAGGACATGAAGCAAGGTAGATTGCAGTCTGTGACAGAACTAGCTGGGCTTCAGGCATACCTATGTAATCAACTGCTGTAAAGCATGAAACTGCCAGAGTTAAAGCCATTGGTTCTGCATTGCCTATGTCTTCTGAAGCAAGTATTATCATGCGTCTTGCAATGAACTTAGGATCTTCTCCTCCTTCAAGCATTCTTGCAAGCCAGTAAACGGCAGCATCTGGATCTCCGCCGCGTACAGACTTTATGAAAGCAGATATCAGGTTATAGTGTTCCTCAGCATTTTTATCGTAACGTATGTAATTTTTCTGGAATGTTTCGCTTATTAACTCACGCGTTATGACAATTTTACCATCTTCGGATGGCTTTGCTGATTTTATTGCCAATTCAAGACCATTTAGTAGTTTTCTCCCATCACCCCCGGAAAAATAAATAAGAGCATCTCTGTCCGTAATTTCTATATTCATCTCTCTTAATATCATGTCTTCTCTGGTAGCCCTATCTACCAATCTATTTAAATCTTCATAGTTCAGTTCATTCAGCGTGTATACTCTACATCTCGAAAGAAGCGGAGATATTACTTCAAATGAAGGGTTCTCTGTAGTGGCTCCAATCAGGATAATGCTGCCGGATTCAACTGAATGCAAGAGTGAATCCTGCTGAGCTTTATTGAACCTGTGAATTTCGTCAATAAATACCACTGTTTTCTTCGAACGAAACTTCAGGTTGTAATCAGCTTTTTCAATAGCAGTCCTGACTTCCTTTACACCTGAGTTAACCGCCGAAAGACTTATGAAATCTGCATCAAGGCTGCCTGCTATCATGAGTGCAAGCGTTGTTTTACCTGTGCCGGGTGGTCCCCAGAGTATCATTGAGACTGCATCTTTCCTTTCAATCATAAGTCTCAGAGGTTTACCGGGACCTGTAAGATGTTCCTGTCCTACAAAACCATTAAGTGAAGCGGGTCGTAATCTTTCAGCAAGGGGAGAAAGTGGAGAATCTTTTTCAGATTTATTATCTTTTTCAAACAGTTCCAAGGTTTAATCTTTCATACAGAATTAGAAATTCCTGTTCAATTTTTTCTGGAAACAATACCGGTAAGAAAACTTAACTTATTTCGTTGTATCCACTACTATTTTATACATTTCTTCACCTTCCTTTATCATTCCGTACTTTTCACGTGCTATCTTTTCAATTTTCCTATCTGAAGTTTTAATTTCATTTATTTCCTTTTCAAGTAATATAGTTTTTTCCTGTTCCTTTTTTAGTTTTTCTTTCAATTCCCTGTTCTCAACTTCAAGCTCATATCTCTGCAGGAGTCCTTTCTTCCCAAAGATAGCAAAACCAAACATGAAAGCAAAAAACAATAATATCAGGAAAAGTCTTTTCCTTGAGACTATATATCTGAATATTACTCTCAAAAATTTATCTTCCTTCACGTTCAAAGATAAGAGAAAATTAACTTAAACTTAATTCAATAATTTTCTTAACTAACCCGGGAAACGATATACCGGCTGCATGTGCAGATTTGGGAACAAGACTTAACTCTGTCATACCGGGGAGTGTGTTGATTTCCAAACATGAAATTTCACCTTCGGTGCTTAAACGAAAGTCAACTCTTGAATATACTCTGCAACCTAATGAATTGTGAGCTAAAAGGGCGAGCCTTTTCAGTTCATCAGATATTTCAGCGGGAAGTTCTGCAGGACAGATGTAATCTGTCATTCCTTTTGTGTATTTATGCTCATAGTCGTAGAATCCGTGTTTGGGTCTTATTTCAACTACCGGCAGAGCTTCTTCTCCGAGTATTCCAACTGTCAGTTCCTTCCCGTCTATATATCTTTCTATAATTATCCTGTCAGAATAAGCTGATGCTTTTTGAAAAGCTTCAGTTAAATTTTCTACATTATCTTCATATAGTATCGTAAGCCCTACGGTACTTCCTTCATCATTAGGCTTAACAACCAGAGGATAACCAAGAGATGTCCTGATATTATTGTTCAGAATATTGAAATATTCAGTTGAATATTCTCTTTTAACATCACGGTTTATCAAAAGCCATTCAGGAGTAGGAACTCCGTAATGTTTGAAGAATATTTTTGAAACATTCTTATCCATAGCCATAGCACTTGCTGTAACACCAGAGCCGGTATATTTCACTCCCCTCATCTCAAGCAGTGACTGGATTCTGCCATCTTCACCGAATTTACCGTGAAGAGCTATGAAAACTATGTCTGCATTATCAAAAAGTTCTGAATTTACAAATTCAAGAGTTTTCCTGTTGTTATATTTTTTTAAATCTGAAGCAGAAGGGAAATCTCTGCTGATGTTTCTTTTCCCAAATATTACATTTTCATCGGGCTGCTCTTTTCCAAAAACCGGATCTGCAGCTCTCACATCGAAACCTGAATCCCTTAGAGCCATTAAAACAGACAATCCTGAAGCAAGAGATACTTCCCTTTCGGAGGAACTTCCTCCAGTGACAACAATTACCTTCATAGTTATTTTAATTTAATCCTGTCCAGTTTACCTATCTGCTGTTTATTTAACACCTTCTCACCTCCAAGCATACGTGCGTAAAAAATAATCTCTGCACACTGTTCAACTTTTTCAGTAAAATAAAATGCCTCTTCAAGTGTTTTGCCAAAGGTTACAAGTCCGTGATTTGAAAGTAAAACTGCATTGTATCGTTCAATTAGTTTACTTACTGAAGAGACTACTTCGTCTGTAGAAGGTGTTGCATACTTTGCAAGAGGTATTTTACCGAACGTGAGGTAAATTTCCGGTAAGACGACTTTATCAAGTCCTATTCCAGCCGTTGCAAAGGCTGTGGCAAATTTAGGATGGGTATGAATTACAGCATTTACGTCTTTTCTTTTCCTGTAAACATAAAGATGCAATTTTATTTCAGTTGAAATATTTCCTTTACCTGATATTAATTTACCATTAATATCTGTTTTAATAATGTCTGAATCAGTAATTTTACCTTTGCAGATACAAGAGCGTGTTGAAAGTATATAATTCTTCTTTGTACGTACGCTCAGGTTACCGTCTGTAGCTTTGACGAAACCATTTTTATAACAAAGTTTTGAATACTTAAGAAGATTTTCCCTGAGACCCATTTCAGGATTATAATTTAAGATATTCAAACATTTTTATAATTGGCTTTGCACTCTGCATAATATAAAAGTGGAGACTGGGAACGCCTTTGTTTAATAGTTCTTCAGCCTGTTTCGCAGCCCATCTTGCTCCTATTTCCATGACATGTTCCGGTTTGGCAGCAAGTACTTCTTCAGAAAGTTCTTCAGGAATATTAATATAGAAATTCTTTGGAAGAGTTGTAAGGTGGGATTTAGCTGTAAGAACTTTAAGCCCGGGTATTATCGGCGCTGTTATATCAGCTTGTCTGCACTTTTCAACGAAATCAAAATAAACTTTATTATCATAAAACATCTGTGTTACTATGTAGTGAGCACCATAGTCAATTTTTTGTTTTACTCTCTGAATTTCAACCTTCATATTAGGAGCTTCGAAATGCTTTTCAGGATAACCGCTGACACCTATACAGAAATCTGTAGGTTTGGCATCAAGCAGGTCTTCTTCGAGATATTTACCTTTATTCATATTGCTTATCTGTTCAACCAGCTGGTAAGCATAAAGATTCTGAGACTTGTAATCGGGAATAGGCTTATGGAAACCAAGATCGTCTCCCCTTATAGCAAGAACGTTTTCTATTCCAAGGTAATGTAGTTCAATCAGGGCATCTTCTGTTTCTTCTCTTGTAAAACCTATGCAGAGTAAATGAGGGACAGTATCTATGTTATATTTGTTTTTAATTGCAACACTTATGCCTATTGTACCTGGTCTTTTCCTCAAAACTTTCTTCTGAATTCCTTTAGGAGTTTCTCTGTATTCAACTTCCGCAGCCCGCGACGTAACATCAATGAAAGGCGGATTATAAGGAATTATATCATCAATCACACTGAAAAGATGAGAAATGTCACCACCTCTTTTGGGCGGTATTACCTCAAAGCTGATTAATGGTTTACCTTTTGACTTTTCAAGATGCTCAATTACTTTCATCTCTGAATTGAAGGTGTTATGTTGTTAGCCTTCGTGCCGGTGAGATTTTGTTTCTTTCCGGTTTCAACATTAATAATCCAGATCGCTGAAACACCGTCCTGCTGATCATCGTAAACAATTTTTTTACTGTCTCCAGACCATTCAAATTCTACTGTGTTGCCTTTTTCACTTGTCAGTTGTTTCATATTACTTCCATCTGGTTTGCAAATATAAATGTTAAAGTTTCCAGATTTGTTGGAAACAAATGCAAGATATTTTCCGTCAGGTGAAAATTTCGGATTAAATGAACTGCCTGAAGAAGAGATGGTCTTAATGTTTTTACCGTTTATATCACAAGTTTTCAGTGTGCCTTTATAATTTATATCAAATGATGCAAATGCAATCAGTTTCCCCTCGGGATGAAAAGTTCCGTAAATCTCTGCGTCTTTTGTTGAGACTATGGTTTTTTGAGCCTTTTCTGTTGTATCGTTGAGATCAAGTAATACGAGATCAAAATTCTGAGTCATTGAAGAGGAATATATAACCTTTTCGCCGTCTGGAGAAAATTCCCCGTGAGTAGAAAGACTTCCGTCACTTATCGGATAAGATTCTCCTGTTGCTATTTCATAAATGTAAATATTATTGTCTTCATCCTTTTCTGAACGATACATAAGAAGAGAACCATCAGGAGAAAAAACCGGATCAAGCCCTCCGTCTATAAAGACAGGCAGTCTGAAAGTGGATGTGTCATCAAGATCAATCATATATATGAGATCTGTAATCCTGTTGTTTGCTGAGAATACTATCTTTCTTCCGTCTGGCGAGAACTTAGGGGCATAACAGTTTATATCAAGTTGAGAAATCTGTTTGACGTTATCTCCATCTTCGTCCATAATGAATATCTGTTGTTTGTCATTTTTAGTGGCATCGGAACTAAAGGAAATTAGTTTCTTCTGGGAATAAGAAGTAAGAGTAGTAAATAACAATACGATCAATAATAATATTTTCATTTAAATTGTTCAAATTTAGAATTAATCAATCTATTTATTTTACAATGTTAGCCATAATTGTAAAGTGATACAAGTCTGTAGCTTTTCCAATTCAGGTGTAATTCAGCTTTTCTCACTGATAGCGGAGCAGGTTAGTGTGATTAACTGATATTAATTCATAGAATTTCATAGTCTTTTTCTTTAACTTTGCAAAACTAATTTCCATCCTGCAACTTAATTGAATACAAATAGTTTTGAAAGTTTACTTAGGTTTATACTGTTTGTTTTCTGCCTGTGTAGAATAGATTTTCTTTTCGCCGAAGTCAGATTTCTGACCAGAAATACCCCTGAACTACCTTCTTACGTTATAAGAAATTCAGAAAATGAATTCAGAAAACTCATAAACCTTAATGGTGAATGGGAGGTTTCCTTTGAAAAACTTCCCAAAAGAAAAATTTCCGTACCTTTTTGTTATGACGGTAGAGGAGTTGTATCTTGTTCACGGACTTTCGATGCACTATCGGAAGACGAGCACAGCTGGAATTATATACTGTATGCAGGCGGTATAAATTACCAGGCAGAAATAAAGATAAACGGGAATTTCATTGTAAAACATGAAGGTGGCTATACTTCATTCACTACTGTGATACCGGAAAATATAATCAAACCCTCAGGCAATATTATAGAGGTTCTGGTTGATAACAGATTAAGCGAGGGTAAAACCATCCCGCTGAAAAACACATCGAACTTTCCTAAAAATTACGGAGGGATATACAGGGATATTTATTTAATTGCTGTTCCTGAAGTTTTTATCAAATCTGTTAATATATCCAGTGAGATAGATATTAATCTCAATGCTGATCTTATCTGTAATGTCCAGGTAAGTTCACTGGGCAACAGCAGGTTTTTATCAGAAAAAATGTCGTTAAAAATAGAGGTCTATGACACATCAGGAAATCTAAAAGCTAGCGGAAGTTCTGCTGATTTCCTATTACCTTCTAATTCTACAAACTCAGTCAGCGTTAAATTTACATTGAACTCTCCTTCTTACTGGTCCCCGGATAATCCAAACCTTTACAGGGTAAAGACAACTCTTTTTTCAGACAAAGAAACCATTGACGAATATATTACAGATTATGGAATAACAGAAATGATACGCAGATCCGACATAATTACCCTTAATAAATCAGAAATCAGGTTAAAGGGAGTAAATTATATTGAAGAATACGGACACAGCGGACTTTGTATTGGCTATGATGAAACGGAAAGAGATGTGAAAATGATCAAAATGATGGGTTTCAATGTAATTAAGCTTTACGGCAGACCAGCATCTGAAAATCTGATTCACCTTTGTAACAGATATGGGTTGCTTATAATGGAAGAATTACCTTTATACAATGTCCCCTCATCTGTATTAGGAACTGAAAATTTTCTGTCACTTGCTGAAAATCAACTTTCTGAGATGATAAGAACTCACCGTAACAACCCTTGTATTCTAGGCTACGGGCTTGGAAATGATTTTGACGTTACAGGGGATGAGGGGATCTTGTTTGTTAAAAAAATGAAAGAAGTTGCTTCAAGTCTCGACAATAAAATGATTTACTACTCCACAAGAAATTATTATGGAGACAGATGCTTTGAGTATGTTGATGCTGTGGGATTTAATTTTTATGAAGGTGATCTCTCACTGCTTAAGGAAATAACAGCTGATATCAAAAAGAATAAACGCAAGCTGTTTATTTCTAACTTCGGTAAGATAGTTAACCCGTTAAATACAGCCGGAGGTTACAGCGATCCTACAAGTCTTGAGTCTCAGTCCAAATTTATCATTGATGTTTCAAAAATAATTACTTCCTCTTCTTTACAGGGCGGATTTTTCCATTCTTTTTCAGACTGGAATTCTGATCTGCCAAATTTAAGATTTTATGACAATACGAATCAGTATATGAAAACATCTGGTTTGTTTACCTTATATAGGGAACAAAGGGCACCGGCAATTATAATGAGGAAAGAATTATTGGGAGAGGATATTCCAAATCTTAATATAGGAGTTTACTCAAAACAACCACCTTTGGTTTTCGTTATTATCGGGCTTGGTGTCTTTATTGTTTTTATATACGTATCAAACAATGTAAGAAGGTTCAGAGAGAACCTTTCAAGGGCTCTTTTCAGACCGTTTATTTTTTTTACAGATGTGAGGGAACAGAACCTCATTCCCCCTCATTATAATTTACTACTTGCAGTTATATTATCACTTTCATCTGGACTATTCTTTGCAAATCTCATATACTTCTGGAAAGACTCTGAGTTGCTAAATATAATGCTTACAGTACTCATATCTGATGAAAAAATTAAACTTACCACAGACAGAATTTTTAATAATCCTCTTCATCTTACTGCTTTTTTAAGTCTGGTAGCACTATTTAAGACTGGTCTTATGGCGTCTATTATCTGGCTTTTCTCACTTACTCTGAAATACAGAGTCAGGCTAAACAATATTTTAACTGTAACTGTCTGGAGTTTGTTACCTGTTGTTATTATGCTTGTAATCGGAACGTTCTATCTCAGAATACTTATAGAAAATCCGGAATTTGTTGTCATAGGATTGATATTCAGCCTTGTTTTATATCTGCTTTGTTTTTACAGAATCCTTAAAGGAGTTTCTGTAATATTTGATTCATTCATTATCAAGGTTTATGTCTATGGAATATTAACATTGATTTTTATAACTGGAGGTTCTGTGTATTTGCTTAATAAAACAAAATATGCTTTGGATTATTTTTATCTTATTATGAGTTTTCTGAAAGGATGAATTTACAGTTACTTAATCTTTTAATTAAAAACAATTTAAGTTAATTTTGCACAGGTTAATTG
>JAOADS010000004.1:27969-32190 GCA_026417195.1 Ignavibacteria bacterium
ACAAAGTTACTGTTGACTTTGATTCTGGAATTACTGCCATAGTCGGACCTAACGGATGCGGGAAAACAAATATAGTTGATGCGATAAGATGGGTAATAGGAGAACAGAAAGCAAGCGTTCTTAGAAGTGCAACTATGGAAAACGTTATCTTCAACGGAACTAACTCCCGCAAGGCTCTCGGATATGCAGAGGTCTCGCTAACCATACAAAATTCCAAAGGTATTCTCCCTTCCGAATATTCAGAAATTAAAATCACCAGACGTTGCTTCAGAGACGGAACAAGTAACTATATGCTTAACGGAACTCCCTGCCATCTTAAGGACATACATTCACTCTTTATGGATACTGGTATGGGGGCAGATGCTTATTCTGTGATTGAACTGAAAATGGTTAATGATATACTATCTCACAGAACTCAGGACAGAAGAAAGCTTTTTGAAGAGGCTGCAGGTATCACTAAGTATAAAGAAAGAAGACGTGAAGCACTTAATAAACTGGAGGCAGCACGTGAAAGCATAAATGAAGCTAATATTGAAATAAGAAATAGGCAGAGAACCGTCAATACTCTTGAAAGGCTGGCAGAAAGACAAAGAGAAGCAAGGGAGCTCGCTGAAAAATTAAAGGAACTTGAAATAGAATATCACACAAGATACATATCAAAGCTTTCAGATGAATCCCGCTACATTGAGGAAGACCTCAAAAAAATGGAGGATCAGCGAGAATCCATTCAGATAGAACTAAATGAGAATGAACAGCTTATAGAAAAGCATAAATCTGAACTATCTGAAACTGAAAATGAGCTTAATTCCTACAGGGATAAATTAAACGAAATATTAATCAGATATAACGAAACAAAGTCTGAGATTTCTATATTTGAGCAAAGAATACAGCACCTTAGCGAAAATATCCAGAGATTCACCCGTGAGAAAAATGACATAGAAAATGAAATACGAAAGCTTCAAGCGAGGAAAACCGAAGCTTCAGAAAAAATTTCAACACTCTCAAATACATCGGAACTGATGGAAGCTTCTCTGAACGAAAAGAAATTATCTCTTGAAGGAATAGAAAGCAGGGTGAAATCCAGTAAGGATGAGCTTAAAGACTTAACTTCAAAACATTTCGCATCATCAAGGTTACTTACAGAGAAACAAAATGAGTACGAAATTCTTAAGAATAAATTAGACTATCAGCTTTCAGCGTGCAGCAAACTTACTGAAGAAAATATATCAGCTTTTGAAAAAATATCTGAAACCGAAAACCAGATACGTGAAATATCAAAGTTACTTAACAACAAAAAAGAACAACTATCCGGAATAAGTGAGAAACATAAAGAGAGAGTCATATTAAAGCATAAACTTTCTGAAAAGATCACTGATAATGAAAAGAAGCTCATTTCAATTGAACATGAGATAGAGAAACTTAGCAGCAAAAAAGAGTTTCTGAAGGCACTTCAGGAAAATTTTGAAGATTATTCAGAAGGTGTTAAATATCTAGTGGCTGACCGAAAGGAAAAAGGTTTAAACCTGGTTATTGATAATCTTGAGGTTGAAGATAAATTCAAATTAGCTATTGAAACAGCTCTTGGCGAAATTTCAAATTACCTTATTGTAGAAAATAAAGACAAAGCATATCACTTTATAAAATTACTTGAGGAAAACGATAAAGGGAAAGTAACCTTCATAATTAAAGACAGATTATATTCATTTAATCTGAACATATTTCAGGAAGAGTTCCCTGAAATACTAAGTTATGAAGGTGTTTATGGATGGGCAGACAGATTTGTGAAATGCCCGGATGAATATATATTATTATACAAATATCTTCTTGATGAATTTATTATAGTTGAAAATCTTGAGGTTGCAAAGAAGCTTTCATCAGGGAATTTTATAAAATTTATTACACTTGATGGTGATATTGTAACAGACGGTTTCATAAGGTCGGGAAGCAAGACCCCTGCAGAAAACCTGAAACTCGGCAGACAAAAGCTTATCTTAGAAACTGAGATCAAAATAGAGGAATTAAGAAAATCAAAAGAAAACTTACTTGAAGAGCTAGAATCACTGAAATCAGAATTTTCAGCTATTGAAACAGATACAACCGAAAAGGAAATAAAACAATTAGAATCTGAAATCATTTCACTTGAAAGCAGTAAAGAACAGCTTAATTATCAGAAATCTCAGATAAACATTATAGCTGATTCCAATAAAAAAGAAATTGACGATTTACAAGCCGAAAATACAAAAATAACAGAATCAATAGACATACTTATATCAGAAATTGAAACGGCTGAAAACCTTAAATATCAAAGAGAAAAAGAGCTGGAACATTTTACAACAGAGCTTGAAAATCTTACTGATGAACTTACCGAGAAAAGGAAGGAACTTTCAGCTTATGAAAATGAAATTACCAAGATAAAAACAGAACGCTCTGCTTTGATTAACGAACTGGAGTCAATAGCTGAAAACATTGTTTCGCGAGAGAATATTATTAAAGAAAGAACACTGGAATGTGAAAGCTATAAAAGGGAAATTTCTGAAATTTCAGAGAAAGTAGGTAAGATGGGTTCTGATTTTGCTTTCACGGGGCTCAAAGCAACTCTTATGGAGTTAAATAAAGAAAAGGAATCTGTAGAAACTGATTATAGTCTGATTAAGAAAAGATATGATGCGGAAAGGAAATTAGTGGAACACCTTGAAAACAAACAAAAAAATCTGAGAACTCAGAGAGATGAGCTGATTGACAATATACACAGGCTTGACAAACAACTTACAAAAGACAGGATGGAAATCCATGAACATAAAAACAGAATGCTTGAAGAATATAACACTGAAATAGAATATAAAAAGTATGACAACAATGATTTCTTTGATTTCAACAAAACCCGGTCAGATATAGAAAGATATAAGAACAGACTTCGTCAGCTTGGAGGTTCAGGTCAGGGAGAACTAGGATATTACGAAGAAGAAAAAGCTGCACTTGATAAACTTCTAGCTGAAAGAGAAGATCTTCTTCAGGCTGAAAAAGATCTTATTAATCTCATTGATGAATTAAACAAGACAGCTCAGCAGAAATTCACTGAAACTTTTGAGAGAATCCGTCTGAACTTTATGAATATATTCAGAGAACTCTTTATGGAAGGAGATGAAGCTGACCTGAAACTTGTTACAGATCAGGAAAATCCAGATCCTCTGGATGCAAAGATAGATATAATTGCCAAACCAAGAGGTAAAAGACCACAATTGATTGATCTGCTTTCAGGCGGTGAAAAAACCTTAACTGCTATAGCTTTACTTTTTGCCATATATCAGGAAAAGCCTTCTCCGTTCTGCGTCCTTGATGAAGTTGATGCACCTCTTGATGATGCAAATATAGACCGCTTCATAAAAATTATAAGGAAATTCTCACAGGACACACAGTTTATAATAGTAACCCATAACAAGAGGACAATGGAAGCAGCAGACTCAATGTACGGAGTAACTATGGCTGAACAGGGTGTATCAACTATTGTGAATGTGAGATTCAGAGATCAGAAAGTTGCTTCATAAAGCATATGAATGAAAGACAAAAGAATTTTCTTAAATCGCTTGTTAATACTCCGGCTCCGTCAGGATACGAAGATCCGGTTCAGGAAATCTGGAAAAAAGAAGTTTCCTCATTCTGTAAGGATATTAGAAGAGATATACACGGAAGTCTAACTGCAGTCATAAACGCCGGTAAAGATAAATCACTGATGATAGTAGGACATTCTGATGAAGTTGGTTTGATCGTGAATTACATTAATGATGATGGTTTTATTTACGTAAGGCCAATCGGGGGAATAGATCATAACATATTACCTTCCCAGAGAGCAAGGATATTGACAAAGACAGGATATGTAGATGCAATTATAGCAAGAACATCTCTTCATTTGCTGAATAAAGAAAAACTTAAAAAGAAAAATGAACTTCATGAAATATGGTTAGACATTGGAGCAAAAAATAAGAAAGATGCTGAAAAATATATCAATGTAGGTGATCCAGTAATTTTCGGAGGTGATTATATGGAACTGCAGAACGGTACAGCAGTTGCAAGATGCTGGGATAACAGGGTGGGGATTTACATTGTTGCTGAAACACTTAGAAATATCTCAAAGGTAAAGAAACTTAACCACACTGTTTACGGAGTTTCCTCCGTTCAGGAAGAAACAGGTGTATGGGGAGCTGCCAATCCCGCTTATACATA
>JAOADS010000050.1 GCA_026417195.1 Ignavibacteria bacterium
AGTGATTCTCAATTACTGGATTTATTAAAAAAAGTACTTGGGTAGTAAAAATTTTTACGGTGTGTTGCTGTAAATAATTGTCCCGTTTTCCCCTACGGCCCATGCATAGTTTAACCCGTAGAAGAAAATTTTCCTCAGATAATTTGAAGTAACAGTCTGGATTTTCGTCCAGGTTAACCCTCCGTTAGTGCTTTTGATGATTGTTCCGTAATCACCCACTACATATCCGGTTTGGTTATTTTTAAAATAAACGGAACTTAAAACATAGTTTGTGCCGGAATTAAGTGTTATCCAGTTGTTTCCTGAATTGGTAGTTTTTATAACTCTTCCGTTCTGACCGCATGAATAACCGGTGAAGGTATCATGGAAATATATGGAGTAAAGATTATCCGTTATCCCTGAGTAAATTGTAAACCAGAAGTTTCCTCCGTCATTTGAATAATAAATATTTCCGCCTACAGCAGACACATAGAGTTCTGATGAATTCGGCACTCTACAAATTCCAAGAAGATCAAGAGATGTTGGAGTGGTAACACTGAACCAGTTACTCCCGCTGTCAGTGGATTTTATTATAACTCCCTGATAACCTGCAGCGATTAATGTAGTTTGGTCAGTGAAAGTTACTGATGTAAGTAATGTATTCACCGGCGTGTTGGCAATATTCCAGGTATTACCTTCATCTGTTGTTTTTATAACGGTGCCGTTAAAGCCAACTGCAACTCCGTTATTATTACCGGTAAATATTACTGAATAAAGGTTTTGACCTGATAGCCCACTGTTTCTCGGCTGCCAGTTAATTCCTCCATCTGTTGTTTTAAGTATAGTTGAATTATTCCCAACTGCAAATCCTGTTAAATTATCAAGGAAAAAAACAGATTTCAGGTTAGCACTTACTCCACTGTTTTGTATGTACCAGCCAGAATCCGGAGGCGGGTCGTTAATTGTAACATCCTTACAAGATAAAATTAAAAAAGCTAATAAGACGATAGAATATCTAAACATTCTTAATATTGTTCTAAATTCAATGTAAATTTAATATTAGTTTATATAAAAAAATAGTCCCCGCCTTTAGTGAATTAAAAAGACGGGGACAGTTTAAACTGTACGTCAGTGCTTATGAACCTATAGTGACTAATTTAGGCTTATATTTAAGTTTGTATAACTTGCTCAAATCTTTCTTGGCAGATTTATGTTTTTCATAAAGTCCAACCAGAACCTTATACGTAGTTGTCTTTGTCATAGTTTTATTATCGGTTACTATTATCTCCTCAAGATAAATGGTTTTAAAACCATCTCTTTCAACTCTGCCAATTAACCTGTCAGCTAAGGATTTATCATCAAATGTTCCGATTTCTATTGATAAACCTTTTATAACTGCAGGTTGGTTGGAAAGGTCATAGAACCTAACCAGAGAGTCAATTTCAGGTAACAGCTGATAGAGATTTGATTCTTTTTTCTTATCTTCATCGGTCTTCGGAGTGATTACCTTGATTTTGAGATTACCATTTGTTTTCAGATTTTTGTTTAGTTCAAAATCTTCGGTTGATCCCTCATCTGTCTGGAACTCAACGAAGATTTTAGATTCAGCCATCACCTGATTGTCAAATAATTCCTGTGTTTTGAATTCATTTGTGTCGATAGTGCTTAAATCAATCTTTTCATTCGGGTCTATGCCTTGTTTGAGCAATTCAGCTTCCTCCTCAGTTATCTGCTCGATTTTTACCTGCGCAGTACCTCCCATCCCAATTGCATCTTTAGCTGCTCTTGAAAGGTCGATAATGCGTCCTCTTATATAGGGACCTCTGTCATTAATCCTAACAACAGTCCAGAGATTGTTTTCAAGATTTGTTACCTTTAGGAGGGTATTAAATGGTAAGGTTTTGTGAGCAGCAGTCATTTCATAGGTGTTAAACCGTTCTCCGTTTGCGGTTTTTCTCCCATGAAATCCGGGGCCATACCACGAAGCCTCACCGATTTCAACAAACCTTGAACCGGCAGGATCTCTGTCTTTATTAGGATCGTTATGACTATCTGCGCCAGTAAGCACGAGTTGTACAGTTAAAAAAGAGATAAACAACAAGATTCTTGTTTTAAACAATAGCATCTCCTTTCCGTTTAGTTAATAAATAAATTCTGTCCATTAAACAACATAACATAATTCAACACAACAACGGACAGTAGCTCTGGTGTATTGATCAAACAATACGTCCTGAGTCTTCTCTTTTTTATTTTTCGGATCTTACTGCTTTGAGATCCAAAAACTTGTTAAAAGAACAAAAAAACTTTTATTATAAATCTGTCTGGATTTATTATCCTGCTGTAATATTTTCCATAGAAAAAATTCTTTCTTTCCCGTCTATGAAAGTAAGCCAGCCATACTTATCGTTACCGTTTCTTACAATATCAAAAAAAGCCCTTTGGAGTTCTTTGGTTATTTTACCCGGTGTACCGTCACCAATAATTGTTTTATCAACAGACCGTATGGGAGTAATTTCGGCAGCTGTGCCGGTAAAAAATATCTCATCAGCTATGTAAAGGATCTCTCTCATGATATTTCCTTCTTTTACTTCATAACCTAAATCAGCTGCAAGTTTCATTACTGACTTTCTTGTTACTCCTGCAAGTATGGAGTTGTTTATACCGGGAGTATAGATAATATTTTCGTGAACTAGGAAAATATTTTCTCCGCTGCCTTCGCTTATATATCCTCCTGAATCAAGAGCGATTCCTTCTGAAAAACCATTGGTGATTGCTTCCATCTTAATTAACTGGCTATTCATGTAAGCTCCGCCTATTTTCGCCATAGTCGGCATAGTATCTGGGGAACTTCTCCTCCAGGAAGACACACAAACATCAATTCCGCTTTCAATTGCGCCCTTACCTAAATATGATCCCCATTCATATGCAGCTATTGTAAGTTCAACAGGGTTATTCAAAGGATTTACATTCAGATCGTCATATCCTCTGTATGCTATAGGTCTGATGTAACATGCTTCTAATCCGTTTTCCTTTATTGTATCTATTATAGCTTCACAGATTTCCTCATATGAATAAGGTATTTCAGCTCTGAAAACTCTGGCAGAGAAAATCAGTCTTTTTACATGTTCATCAAGCCTGAATATTGCAGAACCTCTGGCAGTCTTATAGCAACGTATTCCTTCAAAAAATGAAGAGCCGTAGTGTATTACATGTGAAAGTACATGGATTTTAGCGTCGTCCCAGTTAACGAACTTGCCGTTCATCCACATTTAATCAACCTGTTTTACAGCCATTAGAATAAGTTTTTTTCGTAAATCCTGTATTTTTTGTAAATGTATGCACCTAATTTTTCCGCAGTCATTACCATAGGCATATTATCTTCCAGTACCCAGGATATTTCTGCACCTTTATACCCGTTTTTTACACCGTTTTTTATTGTTTCAAGATAAAAAACTGAATCTATACCGCGCTTCTGATATTCTGGTTTGACTCCCATTATGATTACTCTCAATAAATCTATTTTCTTCTTAGCGGTAATTAATTTTATAAATCCAAATGGTAAAACTCTTCCGTTTAGTTTTTTTAATACCTGATTGAAGTCTGGTAATGATAAACTGAATCCAGCCGGTTTGCCGTTAACCTCAGCGAAAATTACTAATTCCGGATCAACAACCATTTTAAGAGAATCTGCCATATAATCAAACTCCTCAGTTGTAAGAGGTACAAAACCCCAGTTATTTTCCCATGCGCTGTTATATATTTCCTCTATCTTTCTTACTTCATTGTTTAAGTCTTTCATATTAATAAAACGTGTAGTTACATCAGATCTCTTTTTAATTAATTCAGCCATACGTTCAAGTTTATTCATTACCTTTTCATCCTTTATGACTTCAGCGGGTATATAATAAGCATAAAGGTCTTTTGCTTTTTTAAGCCCGTATTTTTCTGCAAAATCAAGATAGTACTTAGGATTATATGGCATCATAAGAACTGGTGAAGAGTCAAAGCCTTCTAACAAAAATCCCATCTCATCATTGGTGGATGGATTTACAGGTCCGTAAACTTTATCCAAGCCTTTGTCATTTATCCACTGACAAGCTGTATCTAAAAGCAGGTCAGCAACATCCTGATCATTTTCACATTCAAAGAATCCAAAGAATCCAGCCTTGTCTTTATGGAAATTATTGTGATTATTATTTTTTATTGCAGCAATTCTGCCTGCAAACCTTCCGTTTTTTTCTGCTATAAATAACTGAATTTCTGAATGTTTAAAGAACGGATTTCTCTTCGGATCAAGATTTTTTCTTACATCAAATATCAGGGGTGGCACCCAGTATTCATTACCCTTATATATACTCCACGGAAGTTTTATGAATTCCATCAGGTCACGATTATCTGCAACAGTGCGTATTTTTAGCATATAGTTTCTGAAATTAGCAATATCCCGAAATTATCCGATGGAGATTTCACAATATATCAATTTATTTTTTAACTTACAATTAATTTTTTTATGCTGGAAGGATGTGTTAATTAATGATTATAATTCTTTTCAGGGCTGAGAATTTTAGCTAAGTATTTCCCAATTATGTCAAATTCTATATTAACCGAGTCTCCTAATGCAGATTTTTGTAAATTTGTATGTTTCAGAGTAAAAGGTATTACTGATATCTTGATCATGAAGTTCTTCTTTTCCGGAGGATTTATGTCTGCAACAGTAAGACTGACTCCGTTTACAGCAATTGATCCGGTAGGGACTACGAGGGTATAAAACTTTGAAGGTACCTTGATCCATAACACTAAATTATCTGACTTCTGGGATTTTTTTCTTTTAGACTCAACAATTGAATTAATCTTCCCTGTGCAATCGACATGCCCGTAAACAAAATGACCGCCTATTTTATCTCCTGCCCTGAGTGAGGTTTCAAGATTAACTTCATCTCCGATTTCAAGGCTCCCGAGGGTTGTTTTTTTCAGCGTTTCATGGACTGATATAAATTCAAAACCTGTGTTGTCTTTTGAAATTACGGTCTGGCATACTCCGTTAACTGATATGCTGTCTGATATGCTGATTTTCCTGATTAATTTTTTGCATTCAATCCTGAACCTTAAACCTTCGTTTATTTTTTTGCAGGATCGTATTATTCCGACTGATTCTATTATTCCTGTGAACATTATTTTAAGAGGTTAATTAAAATATCTTTTCCAAAATTATGGCAGCTTATTTCTTTAAAATTTTCAAGACTGGCTTTGACAGTAAATGAATTCAATCCGTTACCCATAATCCTTGGAGACTGGAAAATCATAATTTCATCATAAAGTTTATTTCTTATAAACTCAGATGCTGTAAAACTACCGCCTTCAACCATTAAGCTTGCTATACCAAGTTCTTTGACTTTCCTCATGGCATCTTCAAGGTCAATTAATTTTTTTTTCGTTTTGCAAGTAATAATTTTAATACCTTTTTTTGTGTATTTCGACTTTTCAGCTATTGAATCTGAAGAGGTAAGGATTATGGTTTTATATCTATATTTATCAGAAAAAATTTTTTTCCTTATATCAAGAGAAAGATTTCTGCTGATTATTATTCTGAATGGATTCCTACCCTTAACGTGTCTTACTGTAAGAGAGGGATTGTCTTTGTTTAATGTATTTGATCCGATAAGAACAGCATCTATCTTTGATCTTATCAGGTGAACGAATTTTCTTGATTCGTATGATGAGATCCATTTCGAATTACCTTTTTCATCTGCAATCTTACCGTCAAGTGTTTGAGCAATTTTAATAATAACATACGGCAGGCCGGTTCTTATATACTTAAAAAAGAATCGGTTCAGATGTTGGCATAAGTCTTGCAAAACTCCGCTTTTTACCTTAATCCCTTTTTCCTTTAGAATTTTTATACCTTTTCCGGACACTAAAGAATTCGGGTCTTCTGATCCTATTATCACTTCTTTTATTCCGGAAGAAATTATCATATCAGTGCAAGGGGGAGTTTTGCCGTGATGGCAGCATGGCTCGAGTGTGACGTACATGGATGCGCCTTTCAAGTTATAGCCTTTTCTGATTGCATCTTTTACGGCATTAACTTCAGCATGTGAGCCTCCGAATTTTCTGTGATATCCTTCACCTATTATCTTCCCGTTTTTAACTATAACACAGCCAACCATAGGATTGGGAGATACATAACCAGCTCCTTTAATCGCCAGTTCTATCGTTTTCAGAATGTGTTTTTCATGTCTGTTCATACTTCCGTTAATTTGGAGAAAAGTTCCTTTCTTGAAAGATACTTTTGGATGATCTTAAGGCTTTCAATCTGATTAGGCCAGTGGATCAGTTCACAAGCTTTATCAAAATCTAACCATCTGAATTCATCGTGTTCAGGAGATATTCTGACGTGATTGTTTTTAGGAAAAGTGAAAAAGACCGGGGACATACATATTAAATCAGATGATGCAAGGTAAAATGTATTTATTCTATGAATGCTGTAAATCTTATTTGGCTCAAGACCGGTTTCTTCATACAGTTCCCTTATGATTGCACTTCTGGTTGATTCATTGTTCTCGACTGTGCCAGTTATCATCTGCCAGATACCCGGGTAAATCTTGTTCAGGTCAGAGCGTCTTAAGAGGAGACATTTCAGATTAATTTCATCTATTACATGTAGTTCAAAATATTTTGAGGTTATCTCCGGCATTTAATATACAAGTATGAAATTAAATATTATAATTTTAAAGGACGAATTTGCAATCCTATGTAATTTTATATTTCATATTAGAAAGTATGTTAATTATCTTTGCATAAAAAATGCTTTTAGATAAAATACGCTCAGATATGCAGGAGGCAAAGAAATCAAGGGAGACACTGAAGGCAAACCTGTTGTCAACTCTTTACGCAGAAATCTTTACCCAATCCAAAAGTGATAAAGGTTTAACTTCTGAGGATGAAATTAAGATTATCAGAAAGTTTATCAAAAATATAGATGAAACACTTTCTCTGGACATATCAGCAGAAAACCGAGAGAAGTTTACAAAAGAAAAGGAGATCCTTGAACATTATCTTCCAAGGCAACTTTCAGAAGATGAGATAATTTCCTTGATTAAAAGCCAGATTGCCGAAGGTAAGACTATGAAGGACATTATGTCTTATTTCAAAGAGAAATATCCCGGACAATATGATGGCAAGCTTGTTAGTGGAAAGGTAAAAGAACTCTTATCATGAAAATATTGTCTGTCATAATATTTTCTTTCCTGTCATTTAATTTACTTTTTTCTCAGCAATCAGAAGTGTTATTCAAGACTGGTGAGGAGTTCTTTGATAAGGGGCAGATTTCAGATGCTGTCTTTAATTTTTCAAAATATATCGGATATGAACCCGATAGCGCCAAGGGTTACGTTTCTCGCGGTCATTGCTATCTTCTTCTTGGTAAATATAAGGAAGCTGTAGAGGACTTTAACAAGGCTGTTTCAATTGATAAGAAAAATTTCAGTGCTTATCAAGGACGGGGAACCGCTTATGTTTATCTTGAGAAATTAGATGATGCTTTATCTGATTTTCAGATTGCAATTAAACTTAAACCCGATGACATTGTTACAATAAATTCTATGGCTATTGTCTATCTTACCAGGGGTAAAAAGGATGAAGCTCTGAGATTGCTTGATGATGCAGTTTCAAGATATCCAGATAATCCAGAGGTTTTTAAATACAGAGGGACACTTAAACTATTTAGTAATGACTCACTCGGAGCACTTGAAGATCTGAATTCAGCTATAAAATTAGACTCTTCAAGAGCTGATTTCTTCGTTTCGCGCGGAGCTATATATAAAATAACAGGAGATTACAACTCAGCCATAGAAGATTTCAACCGGGCTATCGAACTTGAACCAAAGAACGCAGAAGCTTATGTCCGCAGAGGTATTACCAATTTTTTAAGTGGTAGTTACAGAGAAGCTGTAAATGATTTAGAAAAAGGGATTTCAATTAATCCATCTCTTTCAAAGGTTGCCGGTGAATATCTTGAAAAGGCACGCAGGAAGTTAAATGAATGAAATTATATACATATTGTCTGCTTTAATTGCAGGCATCATATTTGGAATTATTATCTCCGTAGTAAGATATAAATCACGTATTTCTGTATCTGAAGAAAGAAATAAAATACTCGCCGAAAATGCAGATAATTACAAAAAAGAATCTGAAGAACAAAGAAACAGGGTTTTAACTCTCAGCTCTGAGCTTTCAGCTGTTAAATCTGATAACGAGAATCTCTACAGAAGACTTGAGGAACAGAAAGATGAAATAGAGCAAATACAGAACAGGCTGAAAACTGAATTTGAGAACCTTGCATCGAAAATACTTGAGGAAAAGTCGCAGAAGTTTACTGAACAAAACAAGGAAAATATTTCTTATATACTCACCCCCTTAAGGGAGAAAATATCAGAGTTTGAAAAGAAAATAAGTGATGTTTACAATGAGGAGAATAAAGAGCGTTCTGCTCTCAGAGAACAGATAAGGATATTATATGAATTGAATAAGCAGATGTCTGAGGATGCAAATAATCTGACGAGAGCTTTAAAGGGAGATACAAAAGTACTAGGAACGTGGGGTGAGCTTATCCTTGAAAGAATATTGGAGCTTTCAGGTCTTGAGAAAGGCAGGGAATTTGAGGTTCAGCAGTCTGTAAGGGATAGCGATGGCAGGTTACTTCGTCCGGATGTTGTAGTTAATCTACCCGAAGGTAAGAAAATTATTATTGACTCAAAAGTTTCTCTTAAAGCTTATGAGGCTTTTGTCAACTCTGACGATGAAGGTCACAAAGAGGAAGCCCTTAAGCAGCATATTAATTCCGTGCGTTCACATATGAAGTTATTAAGTCCCAAAAGTTATCATAGTCTCTATGGTCTTTCTAATCTTGATTTCGTTATAATGTTTATTCCTGTTGAGCCTGCTTTTTCAGCTGCCATAAGCAACGATCCCGGACTCTGGGAAGAAGCTTTTTCCAGAAACATTGTTATTTCCAGTCCGGCTACCTTGCTCGCTATGCTGAGAACAGTTTCTGGGTTATGGAGACAGGAGAAACGTGTAAAATATGCTGAAGAGATTGCACGTAAAGGGGGTGAGCTTTATGATTATGTTGCATCTTTTATAGATCAAATGATCAAATTGGGAGAAAGGCTTGATTCAGCAAAAAAGTATTACACTGATGCTATGAAGAAATTTTCAGAAGGCAGAAAGAGTGTGCTTTCCAAGGCTGAAGAACTAAAGCAGATGGGAGTGCCATCTACCAAATCTGTTGATCCGAGATTATTAGCAAGGCTTGATAATGAAGATGAGAGTAACAGAGATAGCGATGATGAGAATCAGCTGAACTTACTTAAATAATCAATCAGAAATTACTTACATCTCTCCCAAAAAGAAAATTTTTAAACCAATCAAAAAGAACGAGTATTTTATTTTTAATGCTTACCAGTTTAGTTATGTAAACACTTCTCCAGAACAACCAGGTGATGAATCCGCTTCCTTTATATATTGAGGTGTTTGCCAATGACTTCCTGCTGCCGATATAAGCAAGCATACCAAAGTCTCTGAATCTGAAGGGTAAAGGCTGTTTGTTTTCTGAAAGCCGGTTGAGCTGTTTGGCAAGATATTTGCCCTGTTGCTGTGCTGTTTGACCTGTTGACGGATAATTATATAAAAGATTATCTGCACAGTCTCCGATTGCAAATATATTTTTATAACCTTCGACTCTCAGGAATTCATCAACTAAAATTTTGCCTCTTTCACTTTTTCTGAAAGAGCTTTTCAAAACGAAATCAGCAGGTGCATTACCCGCTGACCATACCAATAGACCGTATTTAATTGTTCTGCCGTCTTTCAGGATTATTTCTTGCGGTGTTACCTGTGTAATGTAAGAATTCAGCATTACTTTTATTTTCTGTCTTCTGAAGTTCTTCAATGTGTATTCAGAAAGTTTTGAATCAAATGTGCTGAGGATTTTGTCTGAAGCTTCTATGAGGATTAATTCAGTTATATCTGCAAGTTCTTTGTATTTTTTTTTCACATCTTCCTCAATGAAGTCATGTAGTTCGGCAGCAAATTCTACTCCTGTTGGTCCTCCGCCGCAAACTATAAATCTGAGGTAAGCTTTTCTTTTTTCTTCGCTTAATCCGGGAAGAGAGGCATTTTCAAAACAATCTATCACTTTTGTCCTTATTTTTCTTGCGTCATTTAATTCCCTCAGAAAACAGGCATACTCTCTTACTCCGGATATGTTATATGTATTGGTAAGCTCTCCTACAGAGATAACAAGAATATCGTAATCAAGCTCAAAACGTGTTCCGGAATCTGAATCTTCACAAACTATTTTGTTTTCATAAGGCTTAATTTCCGTACAATATGCCTGGTAATAATTTACATATTTCAGGTTCCTCACAGGTTCTATTATGCTTCTGAACTCAATTGTACCAACCGTTGTGCTTGGCAACAAGGGAGTGAATAAAAAATGATTTCTCGGACTTATTAGATATAAGTCATAGACTTCGGGATTTATTCTTTTAACGAGGCTGAAGCCGGCGAAGCCACATCCGAGTATTATGAGCTTTTTCTTCACTTTACTAAATTAGTCAGAGTAAACTTGATATATTATTCATAATTTTGTAACAAAAAAATATGAAGTCTTACAGGAAAGAACTGTGGTTTAACACAAAATCCAGACGTGAGTTTATCAATATTACGCCCATGATAGAACAATGTCTCACTGAAAGCGGAATTAAAGAAGGCATTGTTTTATGTAATGCCATGCACATAACTTCGTCAGTTTTTATAAATGATGATGAAAGGGGACTACATTATGATTTTGAGAAATGGCTTGAAGAGCTTGCGCCTGAGAAACCTTATGAGAAGTACCGTCATAATGACACTGGAGAAGATAATGCAGATGCACATCTGAAAAGAACAATTATGGGAAGGGAAGTTGTGGTTGCAGTTACCGGAGGCAGACTGGATTTCGGACCCTGGGAACAGATTTTTTACGGTGAATTTGACGGGAGAAGGAGAAAACGTGTATTGGTGAAGATTATAGGTGAATAAATTAATTGAAAAGGAATGTATTTAATAATGAAACTTATTTCAATATATTTGTGTATTAAATTTAGAAAAATCAAATAAAAAAAATTAAAACTATACTAATGAGAAAAAGAAGTTATCTGATACCTATATTCCTGATGTTAGTTTCTATAGGTGTACTGATTGGGATGAAGGTTGAAACTGCATCATCAGGTACTGATGTATTTGACAATGTAAAGAAATTCAACGAGGTTTTAAATCTTGTACAGAAGAATTATGTTGATGAAGTGGATCCAAATAAGCTGACTGAAGCCGCTATAAAAGGAATGTTAACTCAACTTGATCCACATTCTACATATATTACAAAAGACCAGCTTCAGAGAATTGAAGAAGATTTCAGAGGAAGTTTTGAGGGGATAGGAGTTGAGTTTGATATAGTTAATGATACTATAACCATAGTTACACCCATTTCAGGAGGTCCGTCAGAGGCGCTGGGTATTCTAGCAGGAGATAAGATAGTTAAAATTGACGGCGTTAATGCAGTCGGAATGTCAAGAGAAGATGTTCCTAAGAAATTAAGAGGTCCTAAAGGGACAAAGGTAACCGTTTCCATAGTGAGGGCTGGTATTCCAAATCTGATTGATTTCGAAATTATAAGGGATAAGATACCTCTCTATAGTGTTGATTCATATTTTATGGTTGATGATAAAACCGCTTACATCAGGGTAACAAGGTTTTCTGCCACCACGTATGATGAATTTTCCAATGCCATGAAAACCCTCTCATCTCAGGGTATGAAGAGATTAGTTCTTGACCTGCGCAACAACCCGGGAGGTTACCTAGATCAGGCATTTAAGATGGCAAGTATGTTTATAGAAAGAGGAAAGAAAATAGTTTACACGAAAAGCAGAATAGGTTCATTTAGCGAGGAATATAAATCTGAGGGCGGTGAGTATACAAAACTTCCACTGGTTATTCTTGTAAATGATGGTTCAGCCTCAGCAAGTGAAATT
>JAOADS010000051.1 GCA_026417195.1 Ignavibacteria bacterium
GTATAATACATAGTCAATCTCTCTTTTATTCATTATCACTTCAAAGCCAGATTTCATGTAAAAAACAGTTAAATATTCATTATAAATTTCATCGTTCAAATTCCTGCTGTCTATATAATTTTTTTCGTCAGGAATATTCCATATTAAATATCCTCCGATTGCCATGTGATGATATGGTTTCCCCCTGATGTTATTTGCTTTAATAAATTCAATCATGTCATAAGGGAAAAAGTTTTTGTCAATTCCAAATCCCATAGGTCTGTAATAACCGAGGATTTCATAAAATTTGCCGGTTGATAACAGAATAATAAATATTAGTAAGATTACAGTTGTTAAAGCTTTAGCGGTTTTACCTGTAAAAAGATTGATCAGATGCTGTTTTTTAAGAAGGAAATAATTTAAACTTGAAGTGATAAACACTATCATTATTATTTCGTAATCGGTCATAAATCTCACTGCCCTGAATGAGTGCAGTGCCAATGCTATAAAAAGGATTCCGGTAAATATGTCTTTTTTAATAAATGAATGGATCAGAACCACTATACCTGCAAGAAGAAGAATTTTGTATAAGGTTATTGTAAGCGTAAACTCAAAGCCGGAACTGAAAGGACTTTTCCATTCAGTAATTGTGGAAAGCAACTTAAGATTTGAGTGGTTATATGTGTAAATGTAAGTATAGTAACCGTGAGGGTTAAGAAATAAGGTAAAAAAACAAATGGCTGATACAATCCAAAGTCTTCTGATGTATCTGTAATTAATATCAGAAGTACCTTTATATAATTTTTTATTTTTAAATGTCAGGGTTTCACTGAGAGTAAAAAGAAAAAGCAGCAGTCCCCCTACTAAAACACCCATATGAAAATTACACCAGAGAAGAAAAATGATCGGGAGAAAGTAAAGTAACTTCATATTTTTTTCTCTGTCAGAGTACCGGTTGCATACAAGGATATATAAAAGTATAGATAGAAATAAATAAGTTATAATATGCGGGCGGGGTGTAAGTCTGTCAATTATGGAGATAAGTAAAAGTATAAGCATTGAAATTGAAAGTATGCTGTTTACCTTCAATTTTTTCAGCGTGAGATAGATTATGAGAAAGATTAAAGAGAATATCAAAGAGCGGAATATCTGAATACCTTCAATTCCACTTACAGAAAAAATTAAATATGTCAGAAGATCCCATCCCCATTCAAACGGTATCCATTCAGAGCCGTATGTAGCATGTCCGAACACATCTTTATCAGGTATTATTGCGTTTTCAATTATATATCTTCCTGTGGCAAGATGCCAGAAAAAGTCATCATCACCGTATATCTTGAATGAAGAAGAGATAAATACAAAAATGAGAAGTGTAATTAATAAGATGTAATCAGAATGTGAATTACTTAAAATATTAACCTGTGGTTCAGGTTTCCTCTCTGATCCTTTATATTTAAGTTTACTTGGAGAAATATTAATTAATAATGAGATATGAACAGAAAATAAAAAAGTTCATCTGATGAAGCTGATGATTTTTATAAATCAAAATAATATTTCATTGTTCCAAAATCAACGATTAAAAGTTTAGGTTACATTTTTTTCAAAAAATAACGTGAAATCTGCTTGACAAACGGAAATTTTTTAGTATTTTTGTAGTGGAGGAATGTGGAGAATTGTGGAGAATCCAGATCTTCACACTCTCTTAAAGGAAAACTACTAAAAAACGGGGAAAGTTCATTGTTTCAGGGTCATGCAGATACATCTATTGATGATAAGGGAAGAATAATAATACCTGCTAAATTCAGAAAACATATTCTTCCAGAAGCTAACAACGTTATGTATGTAACGCTTGGAAGAGACAGATGTATCTGGCTGTTTCCTTCCTACGAGTGGACCAAAGTTCTTGAAACAATCCGTGAGACCAATCCTTATACAGAAGATGAAGTTCTGATGAGAAGGCAAATGCTATATCACACCGATGAATTACTAATTGATACACAACACAGAATATTGCTTCCTCAGGCATTATTGCAGGAAGCCGGTATTAAAAAAGAAGTTCTTTTACTTGGTCAGATTGAAAGAATTGAAATATGGAATCCTGAGGAATACAGAAAGTATCTGAAAAAAGGAAAGGATTCATATGAAAGTGTTATGCAGAAGGTTATGAGTGCAAGGTTTGGTAATAAAAAGGAATTCTGAAAATTTGACAGATATTTTTTATCACGCCCCTGTGATGGCTGATGAGGTAATGTATTACCTGATCAGGAGAGAAGAAGGTGATAAGGAAAGGATTTATGTAGATTGCACATTAGGAGGTGGTGGATATACCAGAAGAATTCTTGAACTGACAGATGAAAATGTAAAAGTGGTTGCCTTGGATTATGATATAAATGCAATTATTTACAGCAGGAATTTATTAAAGAATTATAGTGCGAGGCTGATTTTATGCAATGAAAATTTTAAAAATCTGAGAAAAGTTTTAAATGAAAATAATATTGATAAAGTAAACGGAATAGTAATGGACTTAGGACTTTCATCATATCAGCTTTCTGATGAACCCGGGTTCAGTTATCTGCAAGATACAGAGCTTGATATGAGAGCAGATAAATCACTTGAAAGAACTGCAGCGGATGTGTTAAACACCTATAATGAAAAGGAACTTGAAAGGATTTTCAGGGAATATGGTGAATTGAGATATAATAAAAAAATAGCAAGGGATGTGGTTAACCTGAGAAAGAAGAAGCCTTTCAGGTTTACCGGTGATCTTAAGGAGATGATGAAAAGTCACACACCGGGCAAGTATCTGAACAGAGAACTTTCAAAATTATTTCAGTCTTTGAGAATTGAAGTTAACAACGAGCTTGAGAATCTCCGAAGCGCATTGGGGGATGCGGTTACTGTAACGAAATTTGGAGCCAGGCTCGTTGTTGTTTCTTATCATTCACTTGAAGACAGAATTGTGAAAAATTTTTTCAGATCAGCTCCTGATATGAAGGTTATAACCAAAAAGCCGGTTAGGCCTTCAAGGCATGAAGTTGAAACCAATCCGCGTGCGAGGAGTGCTAAATTAAGAGCAGCGGAGAGAATATGAAAGAAATTAAAAGAAGACAGATATCACTTTTTAATTTAATGGTTTTCCTTTTTTCTTTTGCTGCAGTGGTAATTATGACAGTTAACAACATAATCAGGGTTAATTCACTGGCTGCTGAAAACAACAGTCTTCAGAACGAAATATACAGAGCTGTAACCTTAAATAACAATCTTCAGACAGAAATTGAAAGACTGACAACTTATGAGAACATAAAATTAAGAACCGATGAACTTGGGTTAAGGACTTCACAGGTAAAGCCGGGAAAGATTGTAGTCGAGAAAAATCTACAGGAGATTAGATGAGAGAAAACAACAGAAACGGTTTTAAGTGGTCTAATTCCCAGAGAAAAATCACTGTGATAAATATTTTCTTCATATTATGCCTGTTAGTTGTCCTTTACAGACTATTTACTATTCAGATATTGGATTCTTCTAAATACCAGATAGCTGCCAGGAAACAATATGAGAGCAAGATACTTTTAAAACCCTCGCGTGGAATTATTTTTGACAGAAAGATGAATGCGCTTGTGTCTAATGTAAATATGTATTCTTTTGGAGCAGATCCCAATATGGTTGATGACAAGGATTCAGTTGCAGCGGTATTTTCCCGTATTTTTTCTAAAGATAAAAATTTTTATCTGGACAAATTAAACACTAAGAATACATCCTTTGTCTGGCTTGAGAGGAGAATAGATCCAAAATATGAAGAACTTGTTAAAGATATAAATTTCCCCGGAGTGATTAAGCTTAACGAACCTAACAGAATCTCTAATTATAACGGAGTTGCTTCTCAGATCGCAGGCATGACAAATATTGACAATTCAGGGATAAGCGGAGTTGAATTAGGATTTAATGAATCACTCAGCGGGATCCCCGGATATGTAATTATGCAGAAAGACGGACTTGGAAGAAAAAGACCAGCAGTAGAATATCCCAGAAGTGAACCTGTTGACGGTAATAATGTTATACTCACAATAGACCTCAATATACAGAAAATTCTTGAGGAGGAACTTTCATATGCAGTGAACATAAATAATGCTTCAGGTGGGAAAGTAGTTGTGATGAATGTTAAAACAGGTGAGATACTTGGTATGTATTCTCTGTCTTTTGACGGGAGCAGTGCAGATAAAATAGGTGTAATAAGCGATTTGTATGAACCGGGCTCTACCTTTAAAATTGTTACCGCAGCAGCGAGCATTGAAGAGAATCTGATGAATATGATGGATGTTATAAATACTTACGGCGGCGAGTATATGAATATAAAAGATGCTCACAGGTTTTCAAAATTATCATTCAGGCAGGTTATAGAACAGTCAAGCAACGTTGGAATAATTCAGATTGCACGCCGTTTAGGACAGGAAAAGTTCTATAAGTATGTAAGAGATTTCGGTTATGGTATAAACACAGGAATTGACCTTCCGGGAGAAATGAAAGGCAGACTGAAAAAGCCGGTTGAGTTTTCACCTGTTTCAATGAATTACATGTCAATCGGATATGAGATACTTGTAAATACGATGCAGATGACAAATGCCTATGCCTGTGTAGCTAACGGTGGGACATTAATGAAACCCTATGTAGTTAAGAAAGTTCTTTCTCCAGATGGTAAACTTATACATGAAAACAGACCCACTGAAATAAGGAAAGTTATTTCACCCCGAACTGCAAAAACACTGACAGAGTTGCTTGTAGGAGTTGTTGAGCGAGGTACCGGCAGGGACGCAAAGATTGAGGGAATGAAAATAGCCGGTAAGACAGGTACTTCACAGAAATTTATAGACGGAAATTATTCCAAGAGTCAATACACTTCTTCTTTTATAGGTTATTTCCCTGCTGAAAATCCAGTGCTTGTCATTTCTGTAATTATTGATGCTCCTTCTGCCGGAGAATATTACGGCGGTAAGGTTTCAGCTCCTGTTTTCAGGAGAATTGCAGAGAGGATTATCAACTTAACTGGATTACATGAATATTCAGTGCCTGAGACAGATAATCTTACACAGATGCAGGATGAGAGCATCGTGCTTAGCGAAGAGTTTATCAATCTTGTTAATTTTGATGTTGAGGATGCACTGAATATTTTAAAAGAAAAAAATATAAAGTTTGAAATTGAAGGACCACAGAAAAACGGAATAGTAACAGAACAGAAAAAGCTTACAGGTCCTTCCGGCGATTCAGGAATTAAATTAGTTACATCGGCGGGATATAACAGCAAAGATTTAAAACTTATGCCTGATTTTAAAGGAATGAGTTTAAGGAAGTGTCTGAAGGTTTTAAGTTCTTTGGGAGTGGAATACAGGGTGGAGGGTTTTGGCAGGGTAATAGCCCAGTTTCCTGAAGCAGGTTCTGAAATAGGAAATAACACTGTGGTTATAAAATGTGAGCGAAAATGAAATTTTCAGATATGATAGTTTTAGCTGAAAATAAAATTGACATAGACAAAACATTTGACTTCAAGGTAAATAAGATCACATGTGATTCAAGAGAGGTTGAACCAAATGATGTTTTCTTTGCTTTACGCGGTTCAAGGTATGATGGAAATAAATTCATAAAGGAGGCTTTTGAGAAGGGAGCACGTGCAGTGTTTACCGATTCTGAAAATGTCGAGCACGATAACAGAATATATAAAGTTGAAGACACAAGGAAAATGATGGCTGTTATGAGTAATGCTTTCTATGGTTATCCTTCACTTAAAGTCAAGTTAACAGGGATTACAGGAACTAACGGAAAGACCACTGTAAGCCATCTTATAAATTTTGTATTAAGTCACTGCGGAAAGAAAACGGGCTTGATAGGAACAAACGGAAATTATATCGGTAACAGGTATCTTAAGTCAAGATATACAACTCCTGAGTCAAATGAATTTTTCAGGTTGCTTTCAGATATGGTCAATGAAGGTGTGGAATATGTTACCATGGAAGTTTCCTCCCATGCCGTTGCCCTCAACAGGGTTTACGGAGCAGAATTCGATGTGGCGGTTTTCACTAACCTTAGCCCAGAACATCTTGATTTCCATGGTTCCATGGATGCTTACTTTGAGGCTAAGAAGATTTTATTTGATTCACTTAAGAGGATTAATGATAAAGGTAACCACACAGCTGCTGTTTATAACTGTAATGATGAATATGGTCTGAAGATCATCAGGAACTCAGAAGCTGAAAGGATTGCATACGGAACAGAATGCGGTACTTTTACTGCTGAGAATATTCAGATGGACTTTGACGGAATGAGTTTTGATGTGCTTGTTCCCCCGAATGGAGAGAAGATCAATCGTATAAAAATACACACCGGGCTTACAGGCAGATTTAATGTTCATAATATACTGGCAACTATTGGAGTATTACATTACTACGGGATCAAATATAATGATATTGTTTCTGCCCTGGAGGAGTTCAGATCCGTTGATGGGAGGTTTAATGTGTTCAGGCTCAATAACGGAGCTTTTGCTGTAATAGATTATTCACATACACCAGACTCTCTCGAAAAAGCTATACAGTCTATAAAAGAAATAATGAAATCTGCAGAGATGAAAGGAAGAATCATAACTGTCTTTGGATGCGGAGGTAACCGAGATAAATCCAAAAGACCTGTTATGGGCAGAATTGCTTCTTTGCTTAGCGATGAGATTATAATAACTTCAGATAATCCCAGAGATGAAGAACCAATGTCAATCATAAAAGAGATAATCTCCGGTGTTACAAACGATAATTATTCAGTAGAACCTGACAGGGAGGCAGCGATAGTTAAGGCAGTTAAAATATCAAGTAAAGGTGATGTGATTCTCATAGCCGGTAAGGGACATGAGGATTATCAGGAAATAGAAGGTAAGAGGATACATTTCAGTGACAGGGAGATCGTTGGGAAGTTCTTGTGATGAATTTAAGTTTAAAGGATTTAAGCAAGTTAAATAAAGCAGATATAATAAATGCAGAAAGATTTAGCGGATGCTTCAGCGGAGTTTCAACAGACAGCAGGAGGATAAAAAAAGGTGAATTGTTCTTTGCGATTAAAGGCGAAAAAACTGACGGACACAATTATATAAGAGAAGTTGTTGGAAAAGGAGCCGGGGCAGCAGTCGTAAACAGGAACTGGTACAAAGCTCTCTCAGAAAAGGATAGAAGTTCTTTTAAAAATATTACTCTTGTGGCTGTAAAAGATACCGTGAAGTCACTTGGGGGACTTGCTTCAGTTTACAGAGATAAGTTTGCTATACCTGTGATTGCAGTAGGAGGCAGCAACGGAAAAACAACTGTGAAAGATATGATTGCCTTTGTTTTGTCTGCTGAATTTAATGTTCTGAAAACACAAGGGAACTATAATAACCATATCGGACTGCCTTTGACTGTATTCAGACTTAATAAATCCCATGATATGGCAGTTCTCGAATTAGGCACTAACAGGTTCGGAGATATAAAGTATCTGACTGAAATTGCCAAGCCTCAGTTCGGGCTTGTTACCAACATAGGCAGGGAACATCTGGAGTTACTGAGAGACATAAGAGGCGTGGTCAGGGAAGAAGGGGAACTTATAAAATATATTAAGAAATGTTACGGTACTTTTTTTAAAAATATGGATGACAGATATGTATGTAAAATGGGTAGCAGTTCTAGACTTAAAGAGTTTACTTACGGTTCGAAGGGTAAAACAGATGTAAAGGGTAAAATCAGAAGATTCGATAAATTTTTTCCGGTTATAGAACTTAAATATAAAAACAAACTCATAGAAACAAAGCTTAACATAATAGGTCTTCAGAGTTATTCAGCTGCACTTGCAGCCGGAGCAGTGGGTTTTTTCTTTGATGTTAAGCCTGATAAAATAAAAAAAGCCTTAAGTGAATTTACAGTTCAGTCAGGCGGAAGAAATAATCTGCTTAACATAGGTGGAGTCTGGGTAATTGATGACAGTTATAATTCCAATCCGGATTCAGCTATTGCAGCACTTGATAATCTTAAAAGATATGAAACCGGAGGCAGAAAACATATAGTTCTGGGAGATATGCTTGAGCTGGGGAAAAGTTCGGTATATGAACACAGAAAAATCGGACGGTATATAAAGAAGCTTGGTTTCGAGAACCTATATACTTTTGGAAATGATAGTTACTACACTCATTGCGGAGCAGGAAAGCTTAAGAATAACTTTTATTTCAATGATAAAGTAACGTTAGCTGAAACTCTGAAGCTATTTATAAGAAAAAATGACATTGTTTTGATAAAAGGTTCGAGAGCAATGAAGATGGAGGAAATCATAGAATATTTAAAAAACTGATGCTTTATCATCTGGCAGAATATATAAACAAACTTTATCAGCCGCCGGGTTTTGATGTATTCCGGTTTCTTACCTGGAGGTCAGCACTTTCTGCCATAACAGCTATGGTTATAAGTTTCTGGATAGGTCCTAAGATAATAGCAATTCTTAAAAATAAACAGATAGGTGAGGAAATAAGAAGTGATGGTCCTGAAAGTCATAAATCGAAAGCCGGCACCCCTACTATGGGAGGCATTATTGTTTTGCTGGCTATATTAGCTCCGGTAATACTCTGGGGAGACCTGAGCAATACTTATGTTCTTATTATCTTACTTTCAACTGTGTGGATGGGACTTGTTGGTTTTGTAGATGACTACCTGAAGGTAATTAAGAAGATGAAGAAGGGGCTGATAGCAAGATATAAACTTATGAATCAGATAGCACTCGGAACAATTGTGGCCTGCCTGATATTTTTCTTACCTGAGTTTGAAAAGATAAATTCGGTTACAACGATACCTTTCATAAAACAGGTGGAATTTGATTTTTCGTATTTCTATATACCTATTATGGTTTTCATAATAACTGCCACTTCCAATGCAGTTAATCTTACAGACGGACTTGACGGACTTGCAATAGGATGTGTGGGGATAGCCGGTCTTGCTCTGGGCTTGATTTCTTATGTTTCTGGTAATGTGTTTTTCAGTAATTACCTTAATATAATTTATCTGCCCGGAAACGGAGAACTTGCAGTTTACTGTGCAGCACTTGTGGGTGCATCGCTTGGTTTTCTGTGGTTTAATTCATATCCTGCACAGGTTTTTATGGGAGATACGGGCTCGCTTGCGCTTGGAGCAGCAGTGGGGACACTTTCTATTCTCGTTAAGAAAGAGTTTCTTCTGCCTATTCTGGGAGGTATTTTTTTCGCTGAGTCTTTATCTGTAATAATTCAGAGATACTATTTCAAATATACGAGAATCAAAACCGGTGAGGGGAAGAGGATTTTCAGAATGGCTCCTCTTCATCATCACTTTGAGCTTGCCGGTCTTCCCGAGCCTAAAATAGTAACAAGGTTTTATATTGTTGCTGTAATCTTAGCTATAGTAACTTTTGCAACATTTAAAATCAGATGAAAGAAATTTCAAAAATTAAGGATAATTAATAAATGGAAAAGTTATTTAAAATAATACTGGTTTCTCTTTTATTTACAGGTTTAAATGTTTTTGCTCAGTTTCCGGATCTGAAACTTAAGAACGGAACCAGTGAGATTAACAAGATTGAACATTCAGGAAACTATCTCCAGAAACCTACAAAGAAGATTTACTTTGTTCCGGGAGGTAAAATAGGAATGTTTTTCCTTCAGGGAGATTTCAACGGAAATCAGCTTATTGCTCTTGAAGCATTTGGAAGATATGTAGGTGAGGGATTCTGGGCAGAAGTAAGCATTCCCTTTCGTTTCAAAACAAGTCCGGCTATGACTGATATAGGCGTTGATGTAAATATAATGTATCCGTTTCTGGGCACTTCAAATAAATCCGAAATAGATCCGTTTGTAGGAGGAGGACTGGGACTTCATTTTATAGGTATGGATAAAGATGATCCGGAAAAAACAACCATAGCTGCAAGGGGAGGGCTTGGTCTGAATATAATTGCTGGAGCTGTGTTTTTTAAAAGTTACGATTTTAATATAATACTTGAATTAAAATATTTCAATTATCTGAGGGAATTTGATAACAGAAGATATCAGGGATTAGGACTTAATGTTGGTGTTACTTTTCCTAAATAAATGCAGTGAGGGTTGATACGGGTAAATATAAAAAGTTCTCTGTCATAGGTGCGGCAAGAAGCGGAACTGAAGTTGCAAAACTTCTGAAAAGGAAAGGCTATGAAGTCTTTATCAGCGACGGAGGTCATCCGTCTGAGTTCTTTCAACAAGAAATAAACGAAAACGAGATCAGTTATGAATACGGAGGGCATAGTGATAAGGTATTTGATGCAGATGCAGTTGTTGTAAGTCCGGGGGTGAGCAGCAAGTCACAGTTGATTAAGGAGGCAAGGAGCAGAAATATTGAAATATTCAGTGAGATAGAAATATCGTACTGGTTTTCACAGGGCAGAGTTATTGCTATAACAGGTACAAACGGTAAGACCACAACAACGTCGCTAACAGGAAAAATTTTTGAGGATGCTGGATTTAAAACCTTTGTCTGCGGAAATATAGGTTTACCTTTTGCATCAGTTGCAGATAAAACAGATAATGATTCAGTTACAGTTCTTGAAACAAGCAGTTTTCAACTTGAAAATATAAAATATTTCAAACCAATGATTTCAGTTTATTTAAATCTTACGCCAGATCATCTTGACAGATATGATTCCCTTGAGGAATACGGGAAGGTTAAGATGAGAATTACAGAAAATCAGGATGCGGAAGACCATTTCGTCTATAATTATGATGATCCTTTTATCAGGGAGAATGCACGTCCTTTAAAACCCAGTAAGGCAGCATTTAGTCTCAACGGTTCGGTTAAATCAGCTGAAAGTAAAGGGGCATATCTTGATAAGAACGAGCTGATTTATTTTTACCATAAAGGAGAGGAAATAGTTGCAGATACGCGTACTATGATAATAAGAGGACCTCACAATGCATATAATGCTATGGCTTCTCTTATATCAGCAAAAATTCTGGATGTACCGAACCAATCAATAAAAAACAGTCTTGAGACATTTCCGGGTGTTGAGCACAGGCTTGAGTTTGTAAAGGAGATAAACGGAATTAAATTTTATAATGACTCCAAAGCTACTAATGTAAACTCTGTCTGGTTTGCGCTTCAGGGCTTCAGTGAGAAAATAATTCTTATACTCGGAGGCAGGGATAAAGGTAATGACTATGATGAAATCAGGGAGATTGTTCTGAAAAAAGTAAAACATATAGTTGCAATGGGAGAGTCAAGAAAGAAGATATTAAACTATTTCAACGGGCTGGTTAGTGTTTCTGAGGCAGCAGATTTTGAAGATGCTGTTTATAAAGCTGCAGCGGAGGCTTCACGTGGAGATGTTGTTTTGCTTTCACCTGCCTGCTCAAGTTTTGATATGTTTGAGAATTATGAAGAAAGAGGCAGGGAGTTTAAAAAGATAGTAAATCAGCTTTAAAAAATTGGAAGCAAGGATAAATAAAATTGATCTCTGGATACTGATACCGGTTCTGGTGCTTATCGCATTCAGTCTTGGAGTAGTTTATAGCGCATCCTCGAGCTGGTCTGAATTCAGAAGCGGAGACAGCGAACTGCTTTTCAGGAATCACCTTATGAGAGCGTCAATCGGTATTTTCCTGATTTTTCTGTTTTCAAGAATAGATTATCATCACATAATTATTTACAGGAAATGGCTTATGTTGCTGGCTTTTGTCCTGTTAATGTATTTGCTTATCGCAGGCGTTGAATCAACTAAAGGTGCAGCAAGATGGATAAAGATTGGTTCTTACAGCTTTCAGCCTTCTGATTTCGTAAAATATGCTTTAATAGTAAACATAGCTTACCTGTTGTCAAAAAAGAAATACTATATTGATAACCTTTATTACGGATATCTTCCGGTATTGGGATATGTTCTAATAGTTGTTTGTCTGATAGCTCTTCAGCCGAATTTTTCCACAGCTGGTGTTATACTGATTTCATCTATGGT
>JAOADS010000052.1:0-446 GCA_026417195.1 Ignavibacteria bacterium
GTAAAAATTATAAGTGATGAAGAATATGTAAAAACAATGAAAGAAAATCTCGCTAAAGTAAGAGAAATCCGTGGAGACTCAGATGCTTCCCTATCAGCTGCACAGGAAATACTTAAATTTTTACAATGACATTAGTAAAATATATACTGAGTCTTATTTTCAGGCTGATAGTTTATATCAGGAATTTCCTTTACAATTCTCAGATAATTAAACCCAAAAACCTGAACTGTAAGGTTATTTCAGTCGGAAACGTTTCAGTTGGCGGAACAGGCAAAACTTCATTTACGGAGTACATAGCTTCGTACTTTATGAGACGCGGAAAATTTCCTGCAGTTATTTCAAAAGGTTATGGAAGAAAAGACAAAGACATAAAAGTAGCAGAAACTGGTTTCAGAAATGAGCAGGGTGAACTAACATCGGAAAATTTCGGTGATGAGCCCCTGATG
>JAOADS010000052.1:456-11972 GCA_026417195.1 Ignavibacteria bacterium
TGCTTCTGGAAAATCTTTCCTCGCAGGAGAGCAGATGTCTTGTAGTTACAGGCGAGGATAAAACCAAAACAGCAAAATTCGTATGTTCAAAGTTCAGACCAGACGTTATAATAATTGATGACGGTTTTCAGCACAGGAAACTCGGAAGAGACCTTGATATTGTTCTGGTAGCTTCTGAAGAATCACATCATCTTCTGCCTTACGGAAGACTTCGTGAACCTCTCGGAAATATTTCAAGAGCTGACCTTATAATAAGAAACATGAAATTCACTGAAAATCCCGGAGGAACCGATAAACCAGATCATAAAACCACCGAGATAAAGTATGTTACTGACGGATTGTTTGATATAAGAGGCGAAAAGCTAATTCCTGAAAAAAATACGCCGGCGTTAATTTTTTCAGGGATAGGAGACCCGCAGTCTTTCCAAATGGCAGCAGAAAGTCTCGGAGTAAATATTAAAAACACCTTCGTATTCAGAGATCACTATAACTTTACTTCTGACGATATCAGGGCAATAATGAACCGCTTTGAATCAGAGTCTGCAGAACTAATAATCACAACTCATAAGGATTTCATCAGAATGAAAAATTCTGAACTTGCTTTAAAAAACCCAAGTGATAATATTTACAGGAAACTTCTTTTTGAATTACCTTTGTATTACCTGAAAATAAAAATCCAGATAACCAGAAATTACGATAATCTGGAAAAACAACTTGAATTATTGATAAGACTGATTTGATGAAAAAACAAGTAGCAGTTTCAAAAAGTAACTCAAAATTTCAGAAATATCTTGAATGGCTGGAAGAAAACAATGTGAACTATCTGATTCTTGATTGGGAGAAAAATAACGTTGATGATATAAAAAAATGCAGTTCTCTTATTCTTACCGGCGGAGTTGACATATATCCGGAGCTTTATAATGACTGGGATGACGGCAGCTCTGAAGAGTTATATATACCTGAAAGAGACGGTTTTGAATTTAAAATACTGGAATATGCTCTTGAACACAAATATCCCGTTCTCGGTATATGCAGAGGTATGCAGTTAATAAATTGTAAGCTCGGCGGCAATCTGATCAGCGATCTTGAGACAATAAGGGGAGTCAATCACAGAAAAATCAGTGATACTGAAGAAAGAATACACGAGATTAAAGTTATGCCTGATACTCTGCTTTTTGAAATAACACGCACGGAAAGCGGAACTGTAAACAGTTCACATCATCAAGCTGTTGACAGATTAGGTGAAGGATTAATGATTAGTGCGAAATCATCAGATGGCGTAACTGAGGCAATAGAGTTGTCAGACAAAGCCGGTAAAACCTTCCTGCTAGGAATCCAGTGGCATCCTGAAAGAATGAAAGACAAACAGAATTCTTTTGCAAAAAACATAATAGAAAGATTCATTACTGAAACTGATAAAAGATGAATAATTTCCTTCCTATATATTTTCTTGTTATATCCCTGACCCTGATTTCATGTTCAGCAACAAAACCAGACGAAAACTTACCATATATTACAGTTGCCGAACTCAAAGAAAAGTTAAATTCAGCCTATGATAAAATTAACAGTTTAGAAGCCTACGGAAGTATTTCATTTGACTCTCCCGAACAGTCCGGATCAGGTTCATTTGAGCTGAAAATTCGTAAACCAGATACTCTTTACATAAAAATTGAGGGACCTTTCGGTATCTCTGTCGCAAATGCCCTGATAACAAGAAATGATTTTATTTACTATAACGTTCAGGAAAATACTGTAATAAGAGGACCAAGTAGTGAACTTAATATAGGAGCAATTCTGAAAATAAAAGCGTCCTTCGGGCAATTGATAAATGGTTTAACCGGAAATTTCAGATTAGATGGGACAGAAAACGACACTGTCTTTGCAAAGGTTGAAAACGGAAACTATATAATAGAAAACGTAATTGCTTCAGGCTATGAAAAATTCTTTATCTCGCCTGAACTTCTCTTTAAAAGATATGAATACCGCAGTTCAGATAATTTAAGTGTGCTTGAAACAGATTATTCAAAATATTTTCTCCAAGAAAATCTGAATACTGCTTTATATTTTCCAGGAAAGGTAACGATTAAAAACAAATCCAAAAAGCAAAATATATATCTGGAATATGAAAGCGTAAATTTCAACAAAGCTGGAATGAAATTCAGCATGAAGATACCTTCTTCAGCAAAACAACTGAAATGGGATTGATAAGAACAATAAAATACTTAATAATATTCATCACCATTACAGCTGCTACCTATGAGGAAATTCTAACCGACAAAAGGAAACAGGTAGAAATTTATGAGAAAATCATATCTGAGAACCGGCTTGAATACAAAGAAACTGAATCCGAAATCGCCCGGCTTAAGTCACGTCTTGACAGCCTTGAATCAGCATATTCTTCAATTATGGAATTCCTGAAAAACTATGAAAATGAAACCTATATGACTCCTGAACAGATCGCTGTTGAAACAAATATGATAATTTATCTTGCTGAAGAAGTGGAAAGAATTCAGGAAAGCTTCAGGAAAAAAGTTGTGAGTCTTTATAAATATGGCAAGAATTATGAACTGGAACTCTTACTCTCATCAAAAACACCGAATGAATACATCAGAAGAAATCAATATCTTCAGAAATTTTCTCAAAACAGAAAGAAGGAGTTAAGAGAACTAAAAGCAAAGAAATTCATACTGGAAGAAAAGAAAAAAATGTTATCCCTTTCAACTTCCACAAAAAGATTTTATGTGGAAAACAGAAGAAAGGAAAAGTCTCAGCTTGAAGGTATAATATCAGACATCAAACAGAAGTTATCAGAGCTTTCTGATAAATCAGAAAAAATCATCCTTAAAATATCGCTTTATGAAAGTAATCTGAATTCTGTTATAAATTTCATTTCAAACTTTCAGAATAATAAAGACAGCTTCAAAGGTTCAAAAACCATAAGGTTGAATTATTCCGGTGATTTCTCAAATCTAAAAGGAAAACTGAACTTCCCTGTTGACGCAGGAATAGCAAGAGAACCGTACGGAAGTCAGTTCAGTTCTGGTGTGGAAATAAATAACTCAAGCATAGGCATATCCGTGGCATTCGGCTCCAGGGTATACGCAGTAGCTTCCGGTATCGTTACACTAACAGGAGAAGTTCCCTATTACGGTAAAACCGTGATAATTAGTCATGGCAACGGCTATCGAACAGTTTATTCATGTCTCAGTGAAATTAGTGTAAAGCCCGGAGAAGAGATTAAACTTAATCAGGTGATCGGAAAATCAGGTATGACTTCGGAGGCTCAGATATTGTATTTCGGCATATGGAAGGATACAACTCCGCTTAATCCGGAAGAGTGGATAAGGTCAGACTAAGTTTGGTTATGTAACTTTTTTAACTTCATACTTATTTTCTTTCTTTGTTTAGACGACATTTTAAGTTTGAACTCATGCATTTTCCCTAACCACTCAAGTTTCTTTTCAGGCGAGATTTTCATAAATTTGCTGATTCTCTCTTCCTTTGTTTCCCATTTTGTAATCATAGCTTTTCAGACAATTTTTTTACAATTTTTAATTCTTCTATATCTAGCTTATCAACAGTTCTTGCTGATTTCTTTTTCATTTTTATAAGATTATCTATAGATATAACTGGTATAACCAAACCTCCTGCTTTTACTTTAACTGCATCTTTAATTGCTTCTTCATAACTTACCGGAGTATCTATGATAATATCCACAGCTTTCATCTCATAGTCCATATAGAAATTGAAAGCTTTCATGTTTTTCTTTTTTATGAATTCTTCCTTCGTATTTGTATCGGCAATACTTATAAAATCTACCGGCACCCGTGTTTTATAACCTTGATTGGTCAGAATATCAAATATTTTTTTAAGGTTACGCTTACTCAGTTCAGTTAGAATATCCAGATCATACGTTGTACGCAATGCTCCGAGTAAGTTTACAGCAAAGCCCCCTACAACAACATACTTAACTTTCCTCTGATTAAATGTCCGGAATATCTCTTCATAAAAAATCATAAATATTTGCAAATATTGTTAAAGAAAAAAAAGAAAACAATTGCTTAACATTCAAATTCCGAAATAACTTTTTTACATTCATTGACAATTGGAACTTTTTTAATTATTTTAGCACTCTCATAGTTAGGGTGCTAAAAGTATTCCATTCTTTCTAAACTTATAAATTATCTTAATTTAAAACTATAAAAAGGAGATAAAGCTATGAACTTAACACCATTAGGAGACAGGGTGATCGTAAAGCCCAAGGCTCCCGAAGAAAAAACAAAGGGAGGAATTATCCTTCCAGACACCGCAAAAGAAAAACCTATGGAAGGTGAAGTAGTTGCAGTAGGAAATGGCAGAGTTGATGAATCCGGAAAGAGAATAGCTATGGACTTAAAAGTTGGTGACAAAGTTTTGTACGGAAAGTATTCCGGAACTGAAATTAAAATCAACGATGAGGAATACCTCATCATGCGTGAAAGTGATGTTTACGCAATAATTAAGTAAAAATTAAAAAAAGAAGGAGAATAATATGTCAGCAAAATTAATTAACTTTGATACAGAAGCCCGGAGCGCCTTGAAACGCGGCGTTGACAAACTTGCCAACGCTGTGAAAGTTACTCTCGGGCCTAAAGGCAGAAACGTAGCAATAGATAAAAAGTTCGGTGCACCCACTGTAACAAAAGACGGTGTTACAGTTGCTAAGGAAATAGAACTCGAAGATCCCATTGAAAATATGGGTGCTCAGATGGTTAAGGAAGTAGCCTCAAAGACCTCAGATGTTGCCGGTGACGGTACAACCACAGCTACCGTACTTGCCCAGGCGATTTATACAGAAGGCTACAAGAACGTTACAGCAGGTGCTAATCCGATGGAACTGAAAAGAGGAATTGATCTGGCAGTTGCAAAAGTTGTTGAGGAGCTGAAGAAACTCTCAAAGAACATAGATAAAAGCAGCAAAACAGAAATTGCCCAGGTCGGTTCAATTTCTGCAAACAATGATCATCAGATAGGTGAGCTTATAGCGGATGCAATGATGAAGGTTGGTACAGACGGAGTTATCACAGTTGAGGAGGCAAAAGGTACTGAAACCACAGTTGATATTGTTGAAGGAATGCAGTTTGACAGAGGCTATCTTTCACCTTACTTCGTAACTGATGCTGATTCAATGGAAGCAGTTCTGGAAGATCCTTACATCCTCATACATGATAAGAAAATCTCTTCAATGAAAGACCTTCTCCCTGTTCTTGAAAAAGTTGCACAATCCGGAAGAAGTCTTTTAATCATAGCTGAAGATGTTGAAGGTGAAGCTCTTGCAACACTTGTTGTTAACAAGTTAAGAGGAACCCTGAGAATCGCTGCTGTTAAAGCTCCCGGATTCGGTGACAGAAGGAAAGCTATGCTTGAAGATATTGCAATACTTACAAACGGAACCGTTATCAGTGAGGAGAAAGGATTTAAACTTGAAAATGCTACATTAAGTTACCTCGGAACTGCTAAGAAAGTAGTTATTGATAAGGACAATACTACCATAGTTGAAGGTGCCGGAAAGAAAGAAGATATAAAGAAACGCATTAATGAAATAAAAGCTCAGATTGAAAAAACAACAAGTGATTATGACAAGGAAAAACTTCAGGAACGCCTCGCTAAACTTTCTGGTGGTGTTGCAGTTCTGAAAGTAGGTGCAGCAACTGAAGTTGAGATGAAAGAAAAGAAAGCAAGAGTTGAAGATGCACTACATGCAACACGTGCAGCAGTTGAGGAAGGAATAGTTCCGGGCGGCGGAGTTGCATTCATCAGAGTAGCAGGTGCACTGGATAAAGTTAAGACCGAAAATGAAGATCAGAAAATAGGTGTTGATATAATCAGGAAAGCTATTGAATCACCGCTCAGACAAATTGTTGAGAATGCAGGTATAGAAGGCTCAGTTGTAGTTAATAAAATCAAGGAAGGAAAAGATGATTTCGGATTCAATGCTTTGACAGAACAATATGAAAATCTTATAAAGTCCGGTGTTATAGATCCGACCAAGGTTACAAGGGTAGCTCTTGAAAACGCTGCTTCAGTAGCTTCAATGTTGCTTACCACAGAAGCTGTAGTTTGCGAGAAACCAGAAAAAGAAAAACCAGCTCCGATGCCTCCGGGCGGCGGATACGGTGACATGTATTAATCAACCGCAAAATTTAATTAAAAGCCCTGTATGATTGCAGGGCTTTTTTATTTAAGCTTTCTGGGGTTGGTCGGACGGATTTCCAGTTCCGAAACCGTTGCACCCTGAGGTAGTGAAGCTACGAAAAGACATGCTTCAGCTACATCATGAGCTTGCAAGACAGAATCTTCACTAGCCAGAAGTGACATTTTAGAACGAGGATTGAAAAAATTAGTATTGACACTTCCGGGAGAAATTACAACAACTCTTATGTTATATTTCCTAACTTCCTCCATCAGAGCCTGAGACATTCCGTTTAAGGCAAACTTTGTTGCACAGTATATTGAGGCATTTGCTATACCTTTTTTCCCGGCAATGGAGGAGATATTTATTATAGTCCCCTGATTTTCCTGAATCATAGATGGCAGGAAAGCTTTGGTAAGCATATAAACTGCCCTGACGTTCGTACCAAACATTGAATCGAAATCTTCTAATTTAGAATCAATAAACAGATCAAAAACTCCGAAACCTGCATTGTTTACAAGAATGTCTATCTTACCATATCTCTTTAAAGTTTCATCTTTTATTAGAGTGATTGTTTGTTCTCTGGATATATCTCCGCTTAAATAAAGTACCTTGTCCTCATATGATTTATGTTCAGACCTGAACAACTCTATATCTTCTTTATTTCTTGTGATGAAAACTGTTTCAGCTCCTTCTTTTAAAAAGAGCTCAGCAACTGCTCTGCCTATTCCCTTACCTGCACCGGTTATGAGGGCAACCTTGTTTGCCAATTTCATCATCAGATATCTCCCTTTACAGGTCTTAAAATTATTTCTTCAACTACAACCTTCTTAGGCTGATTTACTGCCTGAAAGACTACTTCTGCAACCTCTCTCGGAGTCATCATTCTTCTTGAATATCTCTGCCTCATATGTGAACTCCACATCGGGGTATCGCTTGCACCGGGAAGTATGTTAGTTACCTTAATGTTATATTTTCTTAGTTCCTCTCTCAAAACATTAAACATAGCTCTTGCACCGGCTTTAGATGCAGAATAAGCTGAACTGTTAGTGAATACCTTCTCTGAAGCTACAGATAGTATGTTAACTATATTTCCGTTTTTTTTCCTTAACATCACAGGAAGCACAGCTTTAGTTGCTAAGAAACTTCCACGAAGATTCACAGAAATTATATCGTCAAATTCTGGTGTTTTTGTATCTGCAAAAGATTTGAAGGTAGTTATCCCTGCATTGTTGATAAGAACGTCTATGGTGCCGCAATTTTCTATTATTTTTTTCTTAGTACTTAAAACACTTCTTTCTTTGCGAACATCGCATACGAAAGCAAATGCCTCATGTCCGGCAAACCGTATTTCACTTACAAGTGAAACCAGTCTCGACTTCCTTCTTCCGGTTGCTATTACGGTATATCCTCCTCTTGCAAAGACTTTACCTAATTCAAACCCTATGCCTGTTGAAGCTCCGGTAATCCAGACGACTTTGCTTTTCATCTGTATTCACCCCAGACCTTCCTCAGAGTATTTGATATTTCCCCTACAGTTGCGTAGTTTTCAACACAGGAAAGGATAAACGGTATGAGATTTTCATTCTTTATTGAAGCAGCTCTCTCCAGTTCTTTCAGACATTCACTGGTTTTCATATTGTCTCTGTTTTTTCTGACATCCTCAAGCCTTCTTATCTGTTTCTGTCTTATTGAATCATCAATCTTAAGCAACTCTGCATCAGAAGTTTCATCCTCATCAGTGAAACTGTTTACACCAACAACTATCCTTGATTTTGATTCAATTTCTCTTTCAATTTCATAAGCATTTCTGGCTATTTCATCAGCCTGATAACCTAATTCTATACATTTAACAGCTCCGCCCATCATATCAATTTTATTGAGATAGTCATAAACACCTTTTTCTATCTCATCTGTTAGATATTCCACATAATAAGATCCGCAAAGAGGATCCACACTATCAGCTATTCCGCTTTCATAGGCAATTATCTGTTGAGTCCTGAGTGCTGTACGAGCTGAGTCCTCCGTAGGCAAAGCAAGAGCTTCATCCTTTGAATTTGTATGCAGAGACTGACAACCTCCGAGCACGGCAGCCATTGCTTCTATTGTAGTTCTTACAACATTGTTTTCTATCTGCTGAGCTGTTAGAGAAGAACCAGCTGTCTGGCAGTGAAATCTCATCATCATAGCTCTTGGATCAGTTGCCCCGAAGCGTTCCTTCATTATTTTCGCGTAGATTCTTCTTGCAGCTCTGAATTTTGCAATCTCCTCAAAGAAATTTATCTGACCATTAAAGAAAAAAGAAAGACGTGCGGCAAACTTGTTAAGTTCAAGGCCTCTGCTTAATGCAGCTTCTATATATGCTATTGCATTAGCTATAGTAAAAGCTACTTCCTGTATTGCATCTGAACCAGCTTCCCTGATGTGATAACCGCTTATTGAAATAGTATTCCATGAAGGTAGGTTTTCGCTGCACCATTCAAAAATATCTGTGATAAGCCTCATTGAATGCTCTGGTGGATAAATATATGTCCCCCTTGCTATGTATTCCTTTAAAATATCATTTTGAATGGTGCCTGATAGTTTCTCAAGATCCGCTTCTTGTTTTTTGGCAATAGCAATATACATACACAGTAATATCGCTGCAGTTGCGTTAATAGTCATAGAAGTGCTGACATCGTTAAGTCTTATACCGTCAAAGAGAATTTCCATATCTTTTAGTGTATCAATTGCTACACCAACTTTACCGACCTCTCCCTCAGCAAGCGGATCATCACTGTCATAACCTATCTGAGTAGGCAGGTCAAAGGCAACAGAAAGTCCGGTTGTTCCTTTTGAAAGAAGATATTTATATCTTTGATTAGATTCTTCAGCTGTTCCGAATCCGGCATACTGCCTCATAGTCCAAAGCCTGCTTCTATACATCTGCTCGTGTATTCCTCTGGTGTAAGGATACTTACCAGGTGAACCTATATTGTTATCATAGTCAATTGGATAAGATTCAAGGTATGCCGGGACAGTAATTCCTGAATCACTTTTGAAAAATTCTTTTCTCGCTTTCACTTTTCTGTTTACAATAATAACAATAAAGCAATTGAAAAAATATGAATTTGTAAAATTCGTTCAACATTAAACTTTCTTATTGTAATAAAAAGAATTATATTTGTCTAAGCTAATTTATAAATTTACCTCAAAGGAGATTACTTATGAAAAAATTTCATCTTGCAATACCGGTTACAGTACTGATTTTAACATTTGGTGTATTGTACCTTAATCCGGGAATGCTCTCAGCAAATGATAAAGATGGCAAAACCTGTAAATCAAAGACTTCCTGCTCTGAAAAATCAAAAACAGATAAGTGTGGAAGTGAAGTTAAAGCTGGTGGTGAATGGTCAAACTTTGAATTTACAACCGATCAGGCATGTTGCGAAAAAATGAAGGCTGAACTGGAGAAAGAATTAATGGCACTTGCAGGAATTAAAGAAGTAAAAATAGGTGAAGCCTGCAGTGTTTCTGGAATGGCAAAGGTTACCGTTTCGTATGACTCAAATGAAACTAATGAAGATAATATAGCTTCATTTGTGAAAACTAAAAACTATGACTGCTCAGATAAAAAAGGTTGTTCTAAGGAAGGTTCTGAGAAAAAAGACTGTAAGACAAGAAAAAATAATGACTCAAAAGATCTCTGATATTTTTTTTACAGAGTATCAAGGGCTGTATTAAACTGCAGCCCTTTTGTTTTTATAGAGATTATGATGAAAGTAACCTTTAAACTTTTTTGACTTATCAATAATTAAATCTTTTTCAACCCACATAAATTCACTTGTTTTCCGGTCAATCAGAGGGTATTTAAGAATATGGTCTTTACCCCTGATTCTGTATGCATAAATTTCCCTCCCCGGATTCTTAAGCATAAGATTAAGAAGAGACGAAACTTCATTTACGAATAAATCGAAAGGCTCATCCCTTGTGCTCTGCACCATAATGAAGTCCAGCTGACGATCAGAAGCAAGTTTATGGAGATAATATGCTGAATAGCAATTTATCTTTAACCATGGAGATTCTTTCATTAATTCAAAAAGTATTTTCGAAAGTTCTGTACCGTTTTTGATTTCTTTAATCATTTGAGCTATATTGTTGAATTACGGTAGCAAATATAAAATGCCGTAATACTATATCATCTAACGAATTTCGGGTAATTATTTTAATTAAATAAAATTACCATTTAAAAATTAAATTGGAATAAGTTTTTTAATTTTTATTAAAAATTTTAAAGGTTAATTTTACGCATGACTTACCGGTTCCTTTCCGAAAATAAATTCAAAGAATCAGAAAAGAAATTATCTGTTATTAATCCCTATACAGGTGAAAAAACTGGTGAATATTTTCAGGCCGGAGAAGAGGATTTCAATAAGTCAGTAAATTATCTGAAGAAAGCTTTTCATTATTACAGAAAACTTCCGGCTTATCTGAAAAAGGAATTACTCTACAAAATATCTAATAAAATATCAGATAACAAAACTCAGCTTGCATCTTTAATCACCGGTGAAACAGGAAAACCAATAAAGTTTTCACACATAGAAACTGAAAGGGCAATTCTGACGTTCAGGCTTGGAGCAGAGTTATCGTCCGACGTCAAAGGTGAATTTTTATCCCTTGATCTTTTACAAGGTTCGGAAGGTAAAACAGCAATTGTTAGAAATTTCCCTTACGGTTTAATTTTAGGTATCACTCCGTGGAACTTTCCGGTAAATTTGATAGCTCACAAAGTTTCGCCAGCCCTTGCATCATCAAATGTTATACTGATAAAACCGGCTTCTGCATCATCTCTTTCAGCTATCAGATTAGCAGAGATAATCCATGAAGCCTGTGAGGAACTTAATTTAGAATTTCTGCCATTTAATCTCCTTACTCTCCCTGGTTTTACGATAGATAAAAAACTTAACGATGAAAACATCAAAATAATAAGTTTCACCGGCAGTGCAGAAGTAGGTTGGAATATTAAAAAAAAGGCATCCAAGCAAAAGGTCTTGCTTGAACTCGGAGGCAATGCAGGCGTAATAGTTAATGACGACGCAGATTTGGAATTAGCAGTTTCAAAGACTATTTTAGGAGGTTTTGCGCAGGCTGGCCAGAGCTGTATTTCAATTCAGAGAGTCTATGTTCATGAAAAAATTTACGATGACTTCAGGGAAAAACTGATTGAAGAAACGAAAAAAGTAAAATTCGGGAATCCATTTGATGAAAATGTCCTCTGCGGACCGATGATTAATGAAAAGGAAGCTATGAGAGCAGAAGAATGGATTAACGAAGCTAGATCTTCAGGAGCAGTAGTATTGTATGG
>JAOADS010000053.1 GCA_026417195.1 Ignavibacteria bacterium
ACCTGATAGTATGTCCGGGGATACAGCTCAACTGGGATAAAATTAAAGGGTTAAGGGAAACAATAGGCAAGAACTGTGTCTGCAGTAATTACAGCTTTGAAACTGTACCATATACTTATGAGTGTCTTAAAAACTTCAGGGGAGGCAAGGTTATATTTCACAATCCTCATACACCTATTAAGTGCGGAGGTGCACCTCACAAAATAATGTATCTTGCTTCCGATTACTTCCGAAAAAAAGGTATATTAAAAGATTGTGACATACAATACTGGAGTGCATCAACCAGATTATTCGGTGTTGAAAAATTTGAAAAGACTTTGTTGAACATAGTTAAAAAAGCCGACATAAAACTTCACTTCTTCGAGAAACTCGTTGAAATAGACGGACAAAACAAAAAAGCAAAATTCGTCGGGATCGGAGAAAAAAACAAAGACCTGGAAACATGGGTTGACTTTGACATGATACATATAACTCCTCCTCAGTCAGCACCGGATTTTATCAGAAACAGTCCTCTTTCCAATCATGAAGGATGGGTAGATGTTGATAAAAATACCCTGCAACATAATAGATGGAAAAACATTTTCTCTTTAGGCGATGCTTCCAGTCTGCCAACTGCAAGAACTGGTGCTGCTATAAGAAAACAGGTTCCTGTATTAGCCACAAATCTACTGTCTGTTATGGATAACAAACCTATGAATGCAAAATACAACGGCTACAGTTCCTGTCCTATTGTAACCGGCTACGGAAAGCTTGTCCTTGCGGAATTTGATTACAATAATAATCCTATGGAAACATTTCCTCTTGACCAAAGCAAGGAACGCCGTAGCATGTGGATTTTGAAAAAATATATATTACCTTTTATGTACTGGAATTTCATACTGAAAGGAAAGTTCCAGGGTTGATTAGAAAGAAAATCATTCTCACATTAATAGGCGCAACATTAGGTGCAGTTGGCGGCTATATGTATTATTACCTAATTGGATGCAGGGGAGGTTCATGCCCTATAACCTCTAATCCTTATATCAGTACAATTTACGGATTAGTTATAGGCTCTCTTATTTTAAATATGTTTAATGGATCTAAAACAGATTCGGGCAAATAATTTCTACCTTAATATTTCAATTGCCTTCTCTATCTGACCCCTTGTCCCAAGCATAAGCACTATATCACCTTGACGGATTTTAAAATCACTGGATGGATTGGGAAAACTTTCCCTCCCTCTTATAACCGAAATAATTGTAGCTCCTGTTTTTGCCCTTATATCAAGTTCTGCTATTGTTTTTTCTTCACATGAACAGTTATGAGACACTGTGAACGATTCTACATCAACTTCTTCGTGGATAACCTGATGGATCCTTTCTGTGATGTCAAATCTTCCTTCTTTATCGCGGAATTTTTCATATCGTTGCTTATGCAGCTCTGCTATTTCCCTTTGTATCATCTCCTTTGAAATTCCATATAGCGAAAGTACTCTTGCTATTATCTCTATTGAAGTTTCATACTCTTCGGCAAATACAGTATCTGCTCCAAGTTCATAGAGCTTGTCTATTTCAGATACATATTTAGTTCTGGCAATTATATATACATCAGGATTTAGAATTCTCGCAGTTGCAACTGCATGATCTATTACAAAAGGATCGCTTATTGCATATGTAACCACCTTTGCTTTCTTAATTCCTGCTTCCTGAAGGATTACACTTTTAGTGGCATCCCCGTAAACTACATATTCACTGTTCTTTTCAGCTTCTATAACATTTTCCGGATTAAGTTCTATTATAACATAAGGAACCTTTCTTTTCTTCAGAATCCTCGCAAGATTTCTGCCGTTAAGACCATATCCTACTATGATAGTGTGATTCTTTAAAACAGTCTCAGATTCAGCTTTCCCGGAATCTGTTTTGTGACTGACTGACTTCCTTTCTAGTTTCTTCAGCGGAGAGAAAAGTCTCCCTTCTTCCAGCTTCCTGGCTGCCTGTGGTGAAAATATAAATGCAAAAGGTGTAAATATCATAGTGATTATCGAAGCTGAAAGAAATAGCTGAAACAAATCTTCTGATATGAGAGAGTAGCCCAACCCCAGTTTTGCAATTACAAAAGAAAATTCTCCGATCTGCGCAAGGCTGAATGCGGCAATGACTGCAATCCTTATGGGATATCTGAGAAGAAGAGTAAGGATAAAAATTATAGCACCTTTGGTAAGGAAAATACCTGAACTCAGAGCAGCCACAGAGAAAAAGTTCTCCGTAAGGTAATTGAGGTTTAGAAGCATGCCGATAGATATAAAAAAAAGCCCATTAAATCCTTCTTTGAATGGCATTACATCAGCAATAATCTGATGACTGTATCTTGACTCTGAAATGATCACGCCGGCTATAAAAGCACCCAATGCAAAAGATAAACCCAGTTTGTTAGTCAGGAAAGCCATACCCAGACATAGAAAAAGAGAAGATATTATGAATATCTCCTTCAGCCTGGTACTTACTATGAGATTTAATAGGATAGGCATAAGCTTTCTTGCTGTGAAGAAAATAAGAATAATAAGCAGGAAAGATATTATTATCCTTAAAAAAATTTTTTCCATAGTGTCGCCAGAGCTCGCTGCAAGAACAGGAACAAGTATAATCATAGGAACAACACATAAGTCCTGAAATAAAAGTATTCCAAGTTCTATTTTACCCTGAGGTGAGTCTATCTGTCTTTTATCCTGAAGCAGTTTCAGAACTATTGCTGTGCTGCTGAGAGAAATAAGAAATCCGAAAAACACAGCTGACCCATAATCAAATCCTATCAAAACTGAAATCACACATACTAAAATTATGGTAATTAAAACCTGTCCTCCGCCTGCAATAAAAATCAGTTTCTTTATCCTGATAAGTTTTTTAATTGAAAATTCTATCCCGATAATAAATAGCATAAGAACAACACCTATTTCAGCGAGTATTTCAATCTCATGTGAATTTTTTATAATGCCTGCAGAATATGGACCGATCACAATTCCTGTAAGAAGAAATCCTACTACGGGAGGAACTTTCAGTTTACTGAAGATAAATATTATTACAATACTTGAAAACAGTATTATTATTATGTCCTGAAGTATGAGCATTAATAGTTCATCAGTTCCCTTGCACTTTTCAGAGAAGCTTCCGTTATTTTTTCTCCGCTTATAAGTTTTGCTGTCTCAGTAACCTTTTCATCACTGCTTAATTCACGAATCCTTACTTCAGATGAAGTATCTCCTGAAACCTTCTCTACCACAAAATGTTTTTCTGAAAGAGCAGCTATCTGTGCAAGGTGAGTAACAGCTATAATCTGTTTTGTTTCCGATAATTTCCTCATTATCCTGCCAGCTTTCTGGGCAATCCTGCCGCTTATCCCGGTATCTATCTCATCAAAGATAAGAACTTCAACAGAGCCGGCTTCAGCCAATGCAGATTTGATTGCCAGCATGATCCTGGAAACCTCTCCTCCTGAGGCAGTTTTCCTAAGTGGTGTGAATTCACTGCCTTTATTAACAGCTACCATAAACTCTATTTCATCTATACCTTTACTGTTCAGTTCTTCGCCTTTTTTTATAAAGGTTCTGAATTTACTTTCTCCAAGCCCTAATTCCTGCAGAACTTTTTCTACTTCCCTGTCCAGCTTTACGGATTCTGATTTCCTTATTGCAGATATCTCATTAGCTTTATCGTAAAGCTCTTTTCTTAACCTTACAGTTTCTGTCTCTAATTTTTCTATTTCTGCAGAAAAAATTTCTGATCCTGAAAGTTCTGCTTCTAAAGTCTTTTTTTGCTGTATAACCTTATCAAGAGAACCTCCGTATTTTTTTTTCAGAAATTGTATTTTACTGAGCCTCTGCCTCATAATTTCAGCTTCTTCTGAATTAAACCCGGACCTAACCTTTTCAAGTATATTTCTTAGTTGAAATGCTGATTCTTTCAATTCTTCATATATTTCAGCTAAGTTATTATTTACCTTTTCCAGCTCCTTATCAAAATTAATTATCTTTGAAAGCTCTTTTTCTGTCCTGCTTATTTTTTCCACAGCACTTCCTGATTCATCGTAAAGTAACATAAGAGAGTTTTCTATAGAAGTTTTTATGTTTTCGAAATTTTCCAAAATATTCAGATCCCTTTCTAACTCTTCGTCTTCATTTTCCTGAGGGTCAACTTCATTGATTTCCTTTAGTTGAAATTCCATATATTCCCTCCTTAAATCAACTTCTTCTTTACTTTTCTTTAAATCTAATAACTTCTTTTCCTTTTCTGTTAAGTTTTCAAAATCACTTACAAATGAGTGTATTTTGCTTCTGTAATTTTTATTTACAGCAGCTATATAATCATCAAGAAATTCTATGTGTGTTTCCTTTTTAAGTAATGACTGATGTTCGTTCTGTGAATGTATATCTATCAGTAAATCTCCGAATTTCTGAAGATCTGATATTGAAACCGGTGTATCATTGATGAATTGACGACTGTATGCTTTTGTGTAAAGTTCCCTTCTGAGTATGATTCTTTCTCCTAACAATTCCAGACCCATTTCAAATATCAATCTTTCTACCTGTTTATTGGATGTTGTTATATGAGCCTCTATAAACATTTTCTCTTTGTTAGTTCTTATCACAGAATAATCAGCTCTTTCACCAGTAAGCAAAGCTATAGCGTTAAGGATGATCGATTTCCCAGCTCCGGTTTCTCCGGTTATAACATTAAATCCGGACGAGAAATTAATTTCTATATCCTTGACTAATATGTAATTTCGTATGATTAATTTTTCAAGCAAATTCTTACTATAAAAATATTAATTAAAATAAGCAGTAGAAGCAGTAGCTCATGTTAATAAATTTAAGTATTCAGTAATATTCTTAAAAATATTCAAAATTTAAAATATATTATAAGTAACTTTGTCAGTCAGATGTGGAAAAAAGATACAGATAATTAACAATTGAATATACTAAATTGTGATAATAAAAAAAGCTGTACGAAAATTGCACAGCTTTTAATATCGCACAAGAACTTATTAACATCAATTTGTTAAAAGCATTCCCTTGATTTCTTCAATTTTTTCCCTGAAGGAAGGATTTGTATTAATGTTATCTTCTATGCATTTGCATGCGTGAATAACTGTAGCATGATTTCTTCCTCCAAAGTGGGCTCCTATTGTTTGAAGTGATGCTCCTGTAAGTTCTTTAGAAAGATACATTGCTGTATGCCGTGCAAGAACAATTTCCTGTTGTTTAGATTTAAGTCTGAGCAAGGATTCTTCAAGGTTAAAATATTTGGACACAACAGAAATTATAGTCCCTATATCAAGTTTAACTTTCCTGTTTTTAATTCCGCCGAACTTAAGAACGCTTCGTTTTGCCATATCAATACTCACTGTTTGTCCTGTAAGTTCTGAGTCAAATATGATGCTCTTCAAGCATCCTTCGAGGGAACGAATGTTATCTTTTATGTTCAGGGCAATGAACTCTGCAACTTCATATGGTATGGAGAAGTTCTCAAGCTCACACTTTTTGAAAAGTATTGCTATGCGCGTTTCCAAATCAGGTGGTTGAATATCAACACTCAGACCCCATTGGAAACGGGTTATAAGTCTTTCTTCAAGCCCTACAAGCTCATGCGGAGGTTTGTCAGAAGAAAGCACAATCTGTTTTTTTAGCTGGTAGAGAGAGTTGAAAATCTGAAAGAATGAATCCTGTGTGCTGTTTTTTCCTTCAAAGAACTGAACATCATCTACTATCAGAACGTCAAGGGATTTGTAGAATTTCTCAAACTCATGGGCTTTATTGAAACGGATGCTTTGCACGAAACTTGTAGTAAATTCCGGGCCTGATATATACATAACAGATGCTCCGGGGGTTGAGAGTTTAATGTGATTGCCGATAGCCTGCATCAAGTGAGTTTTGCCAAGTCCTACGCCACCATATATCATAAGCGGATTGTATTGAGTTCCGGGTCTTTCCGAAATAGAGAAAGCCGCAGCATAGGCAAACTCATTGTTTTTACCTTTTACAAATGTATCGAAAGTATATTCTGGATTAAGGAAACATTTTGTTCCGGATACAGCAACCGATTCCTGAACAGAGATTTCATTTGCTCGGTTAATATCACTGTCTCCCGAAGATAAAGAATAACTGTCTGAATAGCTGAGGGACGAATCAATTTCATAAGCTATTGAAGCATTATCTCCCATTACAGATTTTAAAGCCCTGTTGACAATGTCTCCGAACCTGGTAACGATCATTTCAAAGTAATCGCTGCTTGGCACATTAACCAGCAGGCGTCCGTTTTCAACAGAGACAGGTCTTATAGGTTTAAACCATGTGTTGAATTTCAGTTCTGAAACGTTCTGTCTTACAAGCTCCGAAAACTGATTCCATATTTTCTCAGCTTCACTGTTTGGGGATATTTGATCCTGAAATTTAGTAGCTAAGTTATTCAATATGAAGCTAAATTTAAGATTTTATGGTATAAGATATCAACAAACAGGTTTTTTATTAAAGCTTTTAAAAACAGGTAATTAGATTAGTTATAAACGCAACTTTCAACATCTAATGTTAATAACTTTTTATTGTATCTGTAAAAACGATACGTCGGAGAAATAATATTCACAGAAATTAACATTAAATTAACATAATGCAACCTTAAAGCAATATGCATATATAATTAAAAAATCATGAAGTGTCAATGTTCAAAAATAATTTTTATTGGTTATACGACAAATAAATATGTATGATCGAGCTGAAGAAAGAATTAATTATTGAGTCTGTAAGTATATATAACCCATTTAGCGGTTTCCTTAGTTTTGATAAAGTTATTCCTTGTATATTTTACAGATGTCAGTTCTGTAATTATGGTATTTAGAACTGTATCTGCTTTCTTTACCATTATTAAACCTGAAGGATTTTGAGCCATGAATTTTTTTATTTCTGTTTTTAGGTTTTCCTTTTCAGACGGAACATTATAACTTGTGATTAAGACTTTCTGATCTTTTGCCGGAGAAGCCGGTAGTTTAGTTCTGAACGGGATATAGAAAATACTTGAATTATTATCATCCGCATCGAAAATGAGGGCGGGATAGTTTTCTATGTTTTCATCTATGAAGTCCAGCAGAACTCTGGTTTCTTCCGGATCTTCAGTTGTTGCTATGAATTGAATTACTTTAGGAAAAAGCTTTCGGTAATTGTCCGGCATGAATTCCTTTATATATGAAAAAGGTATAGAGGAAAAAATCACTGATGCTGAAACAATATAAGCCGTAAGATTAGACTGAAATTTATTTAAAAATTTTTCCAGCCATATTCCTGCAAAAACTGGGCTTATGAAGTAGGGAAGATATATATAATGTGTTGTATGGTATATAGTAGATTTTGCGCCAGCCAAGCCGTTAACCAGAAGAGGAAAAAATACGGGAATGAGAAGTGTTACCAGCAGTATAGTTTGAAAATTTTTTTTGAAATACATAACACCTTTTATAAAAAAGAAGAATATAAAGGGAGTAAGTCCAAGAAATAAAAAATAATAAGGAATAAAGAAACCCTGAAGCCTTAACGGGAGATTTAATCCCTGAATATTTATTGAACGCGTATAATCATCTGCCTCTTCAATTGACCTGAAAGGAGTACCGTAAAAATAAACACTGATTGCAGTCCAAATTATCTGAAAGAGTAATGCTAAAATTATAAATCTGAACTTTCCTTCTCTTCCAGAAAGGTAAATTACAATACATAGAGGGATGATTACAAAAATTGCTTCAGGTCTGAAACCAAGTCCGAGAAATGCCAGTATTCCGGCTATTGTAAAATTGTATTCAGATTTAGTGCCGAGCAGTGCCTTTGTGATATAATACAATGATATACATATGAGGGCAAGATAGGGTTGCTGTGAGTAAGGTTCAAAGTTAAGCCTGAATATCACTGGATTAATCAAATATATTAAAAGAGCAAACAGGGAAGCCCTGAAATTTGCAAATAACATAGACAGCCTGAATATGAAATAACCAGCTACCGTCATAAGGGAAATCATGGTTACTATTGAAGTATAGAAAAATTCACCTGTAACTTTTATCAAACTTCCCATGAAGTAAAACCAAAACGGGTGACCTGACACCGGCATAACGAAAAAAGGATCCTGAGCCCACCATAAGGCATTCCACACCCTTGTTGCTGAATCACCCATAGTCATCATGTTGTAGGGGATCACAAGGATTTTTATAATTACAGTTAAGGCTAAAAAGATAATAACTGCCAGATGCTGTGATGAAGAAAGAGATTCTGGTTTTATTTCAGTTCTTCCGATATTAAAATGTTTTGAAATTATATCCTTTATCATTATCCGAATTTTAATTCTGGTTTTCCCATTTTTCCCGCAAGACCATCTATGATACCTTTCAAATAGTAATATCCAAGCTTGTAGTCACACACCCTTTTGAACCAGATGAGTCTTACGGGAAATTTTATTAAATCTAATATAAGAGATAATAATAACGAAGGGAATAGTCTGTATTTCAGAAAGTAAAGATACTTGTTTCTCTGAATCAGATAATATTCCAGATAATAACCTTTCTTATTTCCCGGATTCCATTGGTGGTGATGCCAAGCCATTGCTTTTGAAGTTACAATAAAACGAGAGTTTTTTATTTCGGCGCGAAGTCTTCTCATCAGATCTATTTCATCAAAATAGGCAAAGTATCTCTCGTCGAACATTCCGGCTTTTTTAAAGGCATCGGATCGGATCAGCATAGCACCTCCGCTTATAAACTGAGTTTCAAGGAATTCCGGTACAGAAATTTCCTTAATATTTGAATTTGAGAAGTTCTTTCGAACTTCACCGAGGAAGAAATTAATTTCTCCTCCGTATTCCTGTATTATATCAGGGTTTTTTCCAAACATTATAAGAGGACCAGTAGCTATAATAATATCGTCAGATTTAATTAGTTCAGTCAATTTTTCAAGAAAGTTTTCACTTAATACCATATCGGGGTTCAGGATCAGCAGATATTTGCACCCGTCAGATATAGCTTCTTTTGCACCGAAATTATTTCCTCCAGCATATCCGAGATTTTTTCCAGATGAAATAAATTTCACGTCCAGCTCCTTGTCTGAATTCAGTTTACTGAAATGTTCTGATGAGTTGTCTTCAGATGCATTGTCAATAAAATATATTCTGAAATTCTTGTTTGTCTGTTTTTTAAGTGAATTGTAAAGATCATCAAGGAAATCTCTCTGGTTATAAACAACTATGATTACTCCAGTATCTTTCAATTTTCTTTTATGATACCTTTCTTATAAAAAAAACTGCCTGATCTCCCAAATATTTCTTGTTTAGTTTTCTTGTAAGGTGACGAAAAGACTTCAGTTCATCTTGGGTAAACTGACAGTTGCTCTGATCTGTATAATATGAGTTATGTGAGGTCAGGAATATACCCATTTTCAGTTGTTCACTGGCGATGAACTGAAATTCAGTAGAGTCAAATATAATTTTATCTGTTTTTAAATTACAGGTTTTACACAGAATCTCAAAACTTTTGAGTGAATGAACGAAAAAGTGTCTCGGGGCGTCTATTTGAATCCAGTTTTCCCTGTATTTTTCAAAAGCATAATTTACAACAGGCATTCTGATTATGAGACAACCCTTCTCTGAAAGAAGTTCTGATGATTTTATGAGAGTTCGTCTCTGTTCCCATATGTGTTCGAAAGAGTGATTGAAAATTATAACATCATACGTCTCTTCTTCTTCAAACAGGTTTTTCTTTAATAGCCTGATATTGTCTTCTTTTGTTTCCATTTTTAAAAAAGGATCTATCCCTGTCAGGTTTTTAAAGCCGTAACGCAGGAAATCTTTTAGCAGACTGCCGTTTCCGCAACCTACGTCCAGTATTCTGTCTTTGAAATTTATGCTGCCATAATGGATCATATCTGTGATTGTTTTTCGGCTCTGGGAATTTAACAACCTATAAAGTTTAGTCTGTGCTGTGATACTTCTTAAACTGTAAAGCAAATTTTTAAACTTACTGTTTTTAACGCAGCTCTCATTATGAGTATAATACTCTTCGGGGTAGTATTTTTCTGTATTTTCAGGTCGCTCAGAAATCTGAAGACAACGGCAATTGTCACAAAGATAATATCGGAATATTTCTCCAGTTCCGAACATACTTTCGGTTACCATGAGTGGGCGGGAGGTAATATCAGTTAAACATATTTTACATTTTACATATGTCATTTAAGAAATTTATCGTTATATGCTTTATCTATAATATTAAACATGTAATCGCTATATTTCTCCATCGTATGGTTTTCAAGAACATATTTTCTGGCAGCGTGCCCCATTTTATGAGTTTCCTCAGTCTGTTTTAAAAGTTTTTCTATAGCCGATACTAATTCACCTTTGTTTAGGTTTATTAAAATTCCAAATTCCGGTTTTATAAAAAGCGAAGAGTCTCCTGTATCGCTTGATATAATTACGTTACCGCATGCCATTGCTTCGAGAACGCTTTGAGAAGGGTAATTTGTAGAGCTTTGAAGGGTTACAAAAACACTTGTTCGGGATAAAATTTCCGGGGGATTGTATGAAAAAAAGAATTTTACATTTTGTTCCAGATGGTTTTGTGTTATAAATTTTCTAACCTCATTTACAAGAGTTCCGTCGCCCATCATAATGAATTTAATGTTCTCGTATTTCCCGGATAATTCACACGCAGCTTCAAGAAATAAAAAAGGATTCTTGTCCGGCTCTATTCTTGCAGCAAAGGCTACCAGAAATTCAGATTTGTCACCTATATAGCATCTTTGATAATCTGCAAATGAACAAGGAGCTATGTGAACTCTGTCTTCTTTGAGTTTTACATTTCTGTCCTTTACACCCTGCAAGATGTAAGGACTTAGAAAATCCACTATATCTGAGTTTTCAAGGGCATAGTTGAATGAATAATATTTTCTGTACCACATTTTTTTCATGTCTTTGTGAATTTCAGAAAACCAGCTGTCCATATCGGAGAATATAACAGCTGCTCTTTTTTTATTATCTTTCATATAAAATACCAGCGGTAATATCCCTGCATATATTCCTATGAAAACTTTTATATCGTTTTGTTTTCTGTAGCGTTCTATTTTTTTAAAGAGTTTTTTCTGTCTGAAGTAATTTTTATAGTAACGATAGGTTTTTCTGATAAAACTTATATTTTTATCTTCATCTTCGGGATTTTCTATGTGGTCGTTTATGAATACAGGTTCTCTCACCAGGGCTGGTGTTCTATCTAACTGATTTTGGGTATTTTCATTTTCATCCGGAATAATTAGAATGTTCTCCTGTTCTAGTTCAGGGAAGACGGAAAAGATTTGGGAAAAAAGGGATGAATTTACAATAAGGTGAAACTGGTTATTATATTTTTTGCTTAAATGCAAAAATAGCAGAGCATATCTTTTTATTGCTCCGCCAAAGGCACCCTGATTGAACAGTACGAAAGCGGTTTTGTGTAATTTTCTCAAAATAATTGTAAAAATAATCAATCAGGAATATAATAGATATTAATTTTTTTTACTTTAAGTTAAGAACTAATTAAGCCTTGCGAATATAATAGCTACTGATTACTTTTACACAAGCTAAACTTAATAAATATGAGATATAAAACTGTTTTAATTCTTGTTATACCTTTATTATTCATGACCGTTAACTCTTGTGATGATGCGGGTCTCTTACCCACGGATACACCAGCTGGGAAGATTACATTTACCCAGCAGACGAAATTAATTACTCTGAATCCATCTGTTGATAATTATCTGTACAATATGTGGATATTATTCGGAGATTCGCTTGGAGGATTCTATTTCAGGAAACTCGGGAATTTTAATGTTAACTCAGCAGGTGTTCTTGTTGATCCGTCAGGTAATCCAGTTGAACTTTCAATCTTGCCTGAGGATACTACAAACCTCGGAAG
>JAOADS010000054.1 GCA_026417195.1 Ignavibacteria bacterium
CCTACATATACCTTAATTCCTTCCGCACCCATCCTCCTCGTTGAAGCTATTGCAGTTTTTATAGCTTTCCTGTAAGATACCCTGTTTTATATTTGATTCGCTATTGTTTCAGCTACAAGATAAGCATCAAGTTCTGGTTTCTTAATTTCAGTAACAAGAACTTTAATATCCTTACTTGTTATCTTTTTGAGTTCTCCTTCCAGTTTAGCTATTTCCTGTCCGCTCTTGCCTATTACATATCCGGGCCTTGAAGTATGTATAGTCAATGTAATTTTTTTTGGGGTCCTCTCAATTTCAATCTTGGAAATCCCGGCATTTTCAAATCTCTTTCTGATATAGCCACGTATCATATTATCTTCCATAAGTTTTCCGCCAAAACTCTTATCATCGTACCAGCTGGAATCCCAGCTGTTAATTACACCAACTCTGAAACCAATAGGATGTGTTTTCTGTCCCAAAAAATCTCCTTTTAATTTTTATTGCTGATTTTTTTATCTTCCTTCTCTGATACAACTATTGTAAGATGATTTGAACGCTTTCTTATTCTGTATGCTCTGCCTTGCGGAGCAGGTAACATTCTTTTCAGAACAGGTCCTCCGTCAACAAAGATCTTTTTAACTATAAGCTCTTTTTCATCAACTCTGCCGGACTCAAGCTTGTTTGCAAGATTTGATACTGCTGAACGAAGAGTCATTTCAATAACTTTAGATGCATGTTTTGGGGAAAAATGAAGTATATTCAAAGCCTCGTTAACAGATTTACCTCTGATCAGATCAGCAACAAGTCTCATTTTGAACGGAGAACTCTGAATATATCTCTTTACAGCCTTTGCTTCCATATTAAGACTACTTCTCTTCCTTTCTGTTACCTGAGTGGGCTCTAAAAATTCTCGTTGGCGAAAATTCTCCTAATTTATGTCCAACCATATTCTCAGTTATATAAACAGGCACAAATTTGTTACCATTATGAACTGCAAACGTATGTCCGACAAAATCAGGTATAATCGTAGAAGATCTGCTCCAGGTTTTTATTACCTTCTTCTGATTAGATCTATTAAGAGCTTCAACCTTTTTCAGAAGTTTTGGTTCAACAAACGGTCCCTTTTTGAGTGATCTGGGCATTTATTTTCTTCTCTTAACTATGAATTTATTTGAAATATTCTTTTTCTTTCTGGTTTTATAACCTTTTGTGGGCAAACCCCACGGACTCACAGGATGACCACCTCCGGAGGTTTTACCTTCACCTCCTCCCATAGGATGATCAACAGGATTCATTGCTACACCTCTTACCTTTGGTCTGCGTCCAAGCCACCTTGATCTTCCGGCTTTACCAAGCGAAATGTTTTCATGTTCAAGATTGCTTACAACACCAACAGTAGCCTTACATGAATTAAGTATCATTCTGACTTCTCCGGAAGGTAATTTAATCTGAGTATACTTTTCATCTTTAGCTACAACGATTGCATAACTTCCAGCACTTCTTGCAAGCTGACCACCTTTGCCCGGTTTTAATTCTATATTATGGATAAAAGTCCCCAGAGGAATCTGATATAAAGGCAAGGTATTCCCGACTGTGATATCAGCATCCTCTCCGGAATATATTTTTGATCCAACTTTTAGACCATCCGGTGCTATGATATACCTTTTTTCGCCGTCGTTGTATTTTATAAGAGCAATACGGGCACTCCTGTTAGGATCGTATTCTATGGATTCAACTATAGCCTCAACACCTGTTTTATCTCTTTTGAAATCAATAAGACGGTACATTCTCTTATGACCACCGCCTCTTCTTCTGGAGGTTATGTGACCTGTATTGTTTCGCCCGCCAGATTTCTTTAAAGGTTTAAGTAAAGACTTTTCAGGTTCAGTTTTTGTTATATCTTCAAATGAAGATATAGTATAAAACCTGGTGGCTGGAGTTACTGGCTTTAATTTTTTTAATGGCATATATAAAAATAAAATCCAAGCAAAAGCTTAGAATTTTAATTAAATTTCAAAAAAATAATCGGAACAGATTACAAATATAGCTTTTTAATAAATTAAAGTCAACGAATGAGAAGATGCAAACCCAATTACTAATTGTTATATAAAAAAGAAGTTACAACTGATAATGTGTTACAAAATGTCAGAAATTATCTTTTCTGGAAAGAAAATTCCCCGTTATCCATTACTGTAACTTCAACCTTGTCACCTGATAGAATTTCCCCTGAAATAAGTTTTTCGCTGAGTGGATTTACAATGTAATTCTGGATAGTTCTTTTGAGAGGACGAGCACCGAAAGTGATATCATATCCTATTTTAGCAAGCCATTCCCTTGCCTCATCTGAAACACTTAACACAACTTCATTATTCTTATAAAGCATAGAAGCAATTTTTTCAAGCTGAATATCAACAATTTTCCTGATTTCTTCAGCAACAAGTGGCTTAAACATTATAATTTCATCTATTCTGTTAAGTATTTCAGGGCGAATTTTCTGTCTTAACAATTCAAATAACTTTTCACGCAATCTCCCTAATATTTCTGTTCTGTTATCTTCAGTTATAAACCTCAATTCATCCTGAATCAGGTGCGAACCAAGATTAGAAGTCATTATTACAATTGTGTTCTTGAAATTTACAGTTCTGCCGTGAGAGTCTGTGAGAATACCATCATCAAGTAACTGCAGGAGAATATTAAACACATCAGGATGAGCTTTTTCGATTTCATCAAGTAGGACAACACTATATGGTTTTCTCCTGACAGCTTCTGTGAGTTGTCCACCTTCTTCGTAACCTACATATCCCGGAGGCGCACCCAGCAATCTGCTGACAGAATGCTTTTCCATATATTCACTCATATCTATTCTGATGAGATTATGCTCATCATCAAAGAGAAATTCAGCAAGTGCTTTTGCAAGTTCTGTTTTACCAACACCTGTAGTACCTAAAAATATAAATGAGCCGATTGGTCTGTTTATATCCTGAAGTCCGGCCCTGCTTCGCCTGATAGCATTTGCAACGGCACTTATAGCTTCTTCCTGTCCTACAACTCTTTTGTGAAGATTTTCCTCAATGTGAAGTAATTTTTCTCTTTCACCTTCCAGCATTTTGGAAACAGGTATTCCAGTCCATTTAGCAACTATTTCTGCTATATCCTCTGCATCTACCTCTTCCTTTAACATTTTATTTTTCTTCTGGAGTTCTGCAAGCTTTTCTGACTTTTCTTCTATTTGCTTTTGCAATTCTATTAGTTTCCCGTAACGTATCTCCGCTACCTTCCCTAGTTCACCCTGCCTTTCATAATTATCCGCCTCCATTTTGAGATTTTCTGCTTTTTCCTTCATTTCCCTAATATCAGAAATTAGTTCTCTCTCAAGTAACCAATGTGCTTTAAGTTCATCTCGGGTACTTGTAAGTTCTGCAATTTCCTTTTCGATTTCTTTTAATCTTCTTAAAGTGGGATTTTCTTTTTTTACATTTGCCATATTACAAAGTTAACCAAAAGTCGTATTTATTAAAATGACATAGAAATTTATTAAGTGCTTGCATATATTTGTTTCTTAAAATGAAATCTAATATAAAACAATCTTCATCTGAATTCGTTATAGATAAATACTTTCGTTATTACTGGATTATCATTCCTTTGCTAACCCTAATATATTATATTTTCAGTAAATACTCAACTGGTTTTTATCAGGATGATGAAGTTGCACATTTCATAAATTCCAGAGATTTCTGGCAGGACCCTTTCATAATCTTATCAAACTGGGGTAAACCGGGATGGAAAATCCTAATAGTTTTACCTTCTCTTCTCGGATATGATTTCCTACAGTTATTCAATTCTCTGATAAGTGCTCTAACTGTTTATTTCACAATATTACTTGCTAACAATCTCGGTTTGAAAAACTCTTTAGCTGCAGGCATATTCCTTGGTTTTCAACCACATCTTCTCCAGCTTGCATTTCGTAGCTATGCGGAAATTTTCACAGGATTAATATTAGTATTATCCCTTCTTTTTTATTTCAGAAACAAATTTACCCTTTCAGCAATTTTCTGTGGACTTGCCTTTACAATAAGACAGGAAACAGCTCTTCTATGCATAATCCTTGCAATTTATATGTTCTTAAATAAACAGTTCAAAGCAATTCCGTTTATAGGACTTTTCCCTCTAATAGTTAACCTGTTCGGTTATTTAAAAACAGGTGATATAATCTGGATATGGTCTGAAATGCAGTCTCTTGGAGAATTCAATCTTGGAATAGAAAGAAGCTTCTTTCATTACTTTGAAGTTTATATTTTTATAATAGGCCCTGTTGTATTTGCATTTTTTGTAAGTGGACTATTCTATCCATTCACCTTGGATAGCAAGCATAAAAAATCATTTTTCAATAAAGAATTTTTAATATACATTTTTCTTGCTGTTGTGTTTCTGTTTCAATGCTATCTGGTTGCAAAAGGCACAAATCCCGGTTCATGGAGATACCTTTTACAGGTAAGTCCGCTTGCTGCAATAATAGCTTTAATTGGTTTTAACATGTTGTTTGATACTGAAAAAAGAAAATATGCATTAACTGCATTATCCTTTGCAGCTATTCTGACTTTACTTTTCTTTTCCAAGGAATCAACCGGATTGTTGCTTACTGATAAAAATGAGTATATGAAATTCTTTGTAATAACTACACTTGCTATATACTTTATCTTTGCATCTCTGTCAGCAAAATCTTTAAATTTGTTACATTCTTTAGTCCTTGTGGTTATTCTCACCATTGGATACACATTTTATACCGAGAAACCCAAACCTCAGGGTGAAGAAAACATCACGGTAAGTAAGATAGCTGACTGGTACACTCAGAATATTGACAGGTCCAAACCCGTTCTGTATAACCACAGTCTTGTATTATTTTATGCAAAAATATTCGGTAAGGACAAGGAGAATTTTAAAATTTTGAACTCAAAGACATTATCTGAATCTCCTGCCGGAACAATAATAATATGGGACTCTCATTACAGTTACAGACCTGAATATAAAAACGATGTCAGGCTGGAAGTTCTCCAGAACAAAGATCAATTCAGATTATTAAACCAATTCGTCTCTAAAGACAAAAGATTTATAGCATATATTTTTGAGAAGTTATGAAACCGGACAGAAATAATTTTGAACAATGGAATGAAGAACACGCACTAAAGCATGATCTTGATAAGTTTTATAATCATCCTAATCCACTATTCAGGTATATAGAAAATAAAAGAATCAGGAAACTGATAGAACTTGCAGAAATCAATAAGGATGACAAAGTACTTGAAGTAGGATGCGGTGCAGGCCATATATTGGAAAGAGTTCCACGGGGAAAGTTATACGGTATAGACATTTCTGAAATTCAGGTAAAAAGAGCTAAAATGAGATTAGGTGACAAAGCAGAGATTATTAAATCAGCCGGCGAGGAAATCCCTTTTGAAGATAAGTTTTTTGAAAGGATACTCTGTTCAGAAGTTATTGAGCATGTTTTAGACCCGATCCCTCTACTTAAGGAAATGAAAAGGGTTCTCAAAGATAGCGGTATTTTATCTTTATCTATACCAAATGAAAACCTGATCAACAAAACGAAAGATCTTCTTCAGAAGTTACACCTAACAAGAATAATAGCACCTAAAAAAAGTGGCTGGGATCTTGCATCTAAAAATAACCTTGACGAATGGCATCTGCATGAGTATAGCCTTAACCTTATAAAGGATCAGCTAAAGGGTTTATGGATAATAGAAAAAATATGTAAAATACCAAACTCACTTACTCCGTTCAGATATGTCCTGAAACTAAGAAAGTCAAATTAACAGGAGAGTTAAAAATGCAAAAGTGTATAATATATGGAGGAGCTGGATTTATAGGTTCATATATAGCTGAAGTACTTTTAAAAAACAATATATCAGTCACTATATTTGACAAGAAGAATTGTTCAAAAAAAAATATCAATCATATTTTTGACAATATTACATTTGTTGAAGGAGATTTTAACAACAAGATTGATATATATGAATCATCTCAGGGACATGATTATGTAGTTCACTTGGTTAGTTCAACACTGCCAGCTGATTCTAATTTAAATCCTTCCTATGACATCGAGTCCAACTTACTTTCATCATTAAATCTTTTTGATTGCTGTGTGAAACATAAAATAAAAAAAATTATTTTCATATCGTCCGGAGGCACTGTTTACGGGAATTCAGTAAAGATTCCAATCAAAGAAACCCATCCTACAAATCCATTAACTTCATACGGTATTATAAAACTAACTATAGAGAAATATCTCGGCTTATATAATCATCTATACGGACTTGATTATAAAATTCTTCGTTTCGCAAATCCGTTTGGGCCAAGGCAAAACCCTAAACTAAATCAGGGATTAATTGCTCACATGCTTTACAGAATAAAAAACAGACAACCTCTGGAAATATGGGGAGACGGGAAAAACATACGTGATTATTTCTCGGTAAAAGATGCAGCAAGAGCAGTCCGGCTTGCAATAGAAGACAAATCCCCTAACAGGATTTACAACATAGGAAGCGGTAAAGGACTATCTGTTAATCAGGTGATATTAAAATTCAGACAAATACTTAATTTAAATTTCAGGGTGAAATATGTTCCTTCCAGAAAATTTGATGTAAAAAGAAATGTGCTAGATATATCACTTGCAAGAAAATGCCTGAAATGGAAGCCAATTGAAAATTTTAATATAGAACTTGAAAATACGTGGAAATATATTTTAGACAATGAATAAAGATATACGCTTATCTGTATTTTTCCCGGCTTATTATGATGAAAAAAATATCTCAAAAGTTGTTGATAAAGCAGTAAAGGTTTTAAATGAACTTAACCTTAAAGACTACGAAGTCACAATAATCGAAGACGGAAGCCCGGATAATACAGCACAGGTTGCAGATGAATTGGCTGCGAAATATGAAAAAGTTAAAGTAATTCACCATGAAAAAAACATGGGATACGGAGCAACTTTATGGGAAGGATTTAAAAAAGCACGTTTTGAGTATATATTTTATACAGACGGTGACAATCAGTTTGATCTTGATGAACTGAAGAAATTTGTCGCTGTATTACCATATTCAGACATGGTTGTAGGTTACAGGAAGAAAAAGCAATATTCGCCATACAGGAAATTAACTAGCTTCATATATAATCTGATACTGAGATTTAGTTTTGGAGTCGATTTCATAGATATAGATTGTGCATTTAAAATACTGCCCAAAAAGCTTTTCGAACAAATTGAAGTTAACACTAAAGATGCATTTATTGACGCTGAAATAATGATAAGGGCATGTCGTCTTGGATACAGCTACACAGAAATAGGAGTAAAACATTTGCCGAGAGTAGATGGTCTTTCTACAGCAGCCAGACCATCTATCATCTTCAGAACAATTAAAGAAATTATCGAGTTTAAAAGACAACTTAAAAAAGAAGATGCAAAGCGAAAAACAAGTTAACGAATCAAGAGACCTTAAAGATATAATAATTATTTTTTCAGTAATTATTATAATACTGGTTGCCTTTTCATTACTAGACATCTTTGAAAAAATGAGACAGATTGCTGCAAAGCCCGAAGGATTCCGAATACTTGAACTCATTTTTGTTCTGATGTTATTCGGATTTGCTTACACAGCATTCCTGATAAGGAGAAATAAAGAAAAAAACTTAAGAATCAGATCGTTGTCCACAGAAATAGAGGAATTACAGGATAATGTAAATCGTTTAAGAAGTACAGTAGATCTCTCACCAGACGCAATTCTTGTTCACAGAGAAGGAAAACTTTTATTTGTAAACAAAGCTGCCTTGAAACTCTTCGGTGCAGAATCTGAAGAAGAATTACTTAAACTATCAGTTAAAGATATAATTCATTATTCATATTGGGATAAAATAATGTTAATGTTGGAAAATATGGAAAAATATATGAAGAATACCCCTGTAATAGATATTACCATCAAACGCATTGATGGGACCTACCTTGATGCAAGTCTTGCTTCCACACCAGTCTTATATCATTCAATACCTCACGTAATTTCAATTTTAAGAGACATCTCAGAACGAAAGAAAAACGAAGAAATTAAATCCCGTCTTGCATCAATAGTTCTGAATTCAAGCGATGCAATTTATTCGATGACTCTCGATGGAACGATAAATAACTGGAATCCGGGTGCAGAAAAGTTATATGGTTATACAGCCAGAGAGGCTATTGGAAGTAACATTTCCTTCATAGTCCCAGAAGACAAAAAAAATGAGCCTTCATATTTATTGGACAAAGTCTCAAAGGGAGAAAAGGTAGAGTCCTTTGAAACTAAGCGAATGAAAAAAGATAAAACCATAATCGACATTTCATTGACAATTTCTCCCCTGAAAGATGAATCGTCCAATGTCATTATCGGAGCATCTGCAATATCAAGAGATATAACCTTTAAAAAACAGGTAGAAGAAGAACTCAGAAAATATGCCGAAGAACTCGCACTTTCTAATGAAGAACTCTATGTATTCTCATATGCTGCATCCCATGATCTTCAGGAACCTTTACGTTCAATCCAGATATTCATTGAAACCTTAAATAAGAAATATAAAAGAAAATTCGGACCCGATATAGCTGAACAAATTGTAGCAGCTAATGACGGAGTTACAAGAATGTACAGACTGATTACAGATTTTCTTACTTATTCAAGGGTAGGAACTGAAAAAGCACAGCAGGAAGAGGTAGATTGCAATAAATCATTGAAAGAAGCTCTGGAGAATCTGACAGCAGCAATAAAAGACAGTCAGGCAAAAATTAAAAGCTTTAAATTACCCTACGTATGGGCTAACAAACTGCAGATAATTCAGGTTTTTCAGAATCTGATTTCAAATGCTATAAAGTATAAAGGAGAAGACCCACCTTTAATTGAGATATCAGCCGAAAGAAAAGATAGTTTCTGGCAATTTTCAGTTAAAGATAACGGAATTGGGATAGAACAATGGTTTTCAGAGAGAATTTTCATAATTTTTCAAAAACTCCACGATCCTAAGAAATATCCGGGTTCTGGAATAGGCCTTGCTCTGTGTAAAAGGATAATTGAAAAACACGGAGGGAAAATATGGTTTGAATCAGAACTTGGCAAAGGTACAACATTTTATTTCACACTCCCTTATTACGAAAGAACGAAAACTAAAAAATAACTTATTATTCTTTAATCTCGCGTTTTAAAGCTTCACGCTCAATTTCTAATTGCTTTATTCTCTTTTCAATTACATCCAGTTCTTCCGGCATAGAATCTATTTCTATTCTCAACTTACTGGCAGCCTCATCTATCAGATCAATTGCTTTATCAGGAAGAAATCGGTCTGAAATATATCTGTGGGAAAGTGTAGCAGCAGCTACAATAGCAGAATCCGTTATCCTTACACCATGATGAATCTCATATTTTTCTTTTAAACCTCTGAGTATTGATATAGTATCTTCAACAGAAGGTTCATCCACCATTACAGGCTGGAAACGTCTTTCAAGAGCAGGATCTTTTTCAATATATTTCCTGTATTCATCAAGCGTAGTTGCACCGATCGCATGTAATTCCCCGCGGGCAAGAGCGGGTTTTAGAATATTTGCAGCGTCCATAGCACCTTCAGATTTACCAGCACCGACAAGAGTATGAATTTCATCAATGAATAAAATTATCCCGCCTTCACTGCTTACCACTTCATTCACAACAGCTTTCAGACGTTCCTCGAATTGACCTCTGTAACTGGCACCTGCAATTAATGCACCCATATCAAGCGCTATTATGGTTTTGTCGCGCAGGTTATCTGGTACTTCATTGTTAACTATTTTAAATGCCAGACCTTCTGCTATAGCAGTTTTACCCACACCTGGTTCACCAACAAGTACAGGATTGTTTTTGGTTCGCCGTGACAAGACCTGAAGGACTCTTCTTATCTCATCGTCCCTGCCTATGACCGGATCAAGTTTACCCTGTTTAGCTAACTGATTTAAGTTTCTGCCATACTTTTTAAGTGCCTGATAAGTTTGCTCAGGATCCTGAGAGGTAACTCTCTGACTGCCTCTTATGTCTTTCAGTGAATTTAATATGGTCTCTCTGTTAATACCGAGACTCTGAAGAAGTTTGCCTGTTTCAGACTTATCTTCAGAAAGTGCTATAAGAATATGCTCTAAACTTACATATTCATCTCTCATAGAAGCTGAAATACGGAATGATTCATCAAATACTCTCTGCAGACTGGTGGATATATATTGATTGGAGGAAGTAGTTGATGAAACCTTTGGTAATCTCTCTATCAGGCCAGCTGTTTTAATCCTTAAAAAATTCAGATCAACACCGATTCTCCGGATAATTGAAACCACTACATTCTCATCGGACTGTATAATGGAAGCAAGCAAATGTTCGGGTTCTATCTGCTGATTACTGTAACTTAGGGCAATTTCTCCAGATTGCTGAACAGCCTCCTGTGCCTTAATCGTAAACTTGTTAAAATTTATTGCCATAATTTAAAAAAGCCTCGGTCTTAAACCGAGGCTTTCTTACAGTTCGTGAAATTAAATTTTATTTAGTTAATACCATTTTGAAAGTTCTTGAAAAATCCCCTGCTTCAATTCTGTAAAAATATATGCCACTTGGATATTTAGCACCATCCCACTCAGCCTCAAATATACCAGCTTCAAGCTTTTGATTCGCCAGAACAGCTAACTCCTGACCAAGAATATCATATATAACAAGTTTAACAAAAGATGACTTTGGCAATCCAAACCTGATTTTTGTAACAGGGTTAAAAGGATTAGGATAATTCTGATTGATAAAATAATTTTCAGGAACTACATTTGAGATAGGTTGAATACCGATTGTTGATCTTTTAAATGTAATAAGAAAATTCACTGACTGCGACGGGAGTGAATCATAAGTAGTATAAGCTTTCACAGACCACCTGCATCTTATAGAATCTCCAGTAGTACCCCACGCCAGGGCAATTGAATCAAGTCTTCCAAGGCTTATAGAGAAAACTGAATCAGCTCCACTGTTATTTGACAAACTCGTCAAAGAAGTTGTCATATTAAAATTCGTCAGTGTCCATCTGTACTTTATCTCTGGAAGAGTCCCGGCTTTTGTCCAAGTAAAGTGTAGCTTTGTTGTATCTCCTGCATAAACCGGTATAGAGGCTAACTGCGGAGGATAAACCATATTGAATGCATTAAGAGTGGGTCTTATCTGAAATACACTATCACTAACATCATTATTTGAAGGATTACCGCTTTCTGAGATTCTTACTCTGCATTGTTCTCTGGTTGGCATTGATGGAACTGTCCAGCTGAATGTTCTGTTAAGGATTGGAACGTTGTTTTGTAATGTAGTCCAGTTTCCTCCGTTATTTGTTGAGAGTTCAATGTTAACATTACCTGAAGCCAGTGATGACCCCCAGATGATTAACATGTTATTGCCTGTTCTGTAAATCTCGCCGCCATTAGGCTTAGCTACAAGAATACCTGAAACATTAGTCATACAAAATGCACTTTCAGCATTAGCCCTGATCAGCTGAGAAGGAAGAGGACCGAAGTTAAGAGCAATGCCTCCTGAAGTAAGATGGCAATAACTCATTATTGTACCCGTTCTCGGGATAACAGGACCATTGTAACACCCACCCTCCACCTGATAGCATGAGTCTATAGGACCCCCGGGCCAACCGCAGTTATGAGTATGAGGTGAACCGAAATTATGACCTGTCTCGTGAGCAACCACCATAACATCCCATGAATATGTAGGAAGAAGATTAAACGTT
>JAOADS010000055.1 GCA_026417195.1 Ignavibacteria bacterium
CACGAGGCATATCCTTTCTGTCCTGACGGGCATATCCGAAATACGGGATGACTGCTGTTATTCTGCTTGCTGAAGCTCTTACTGCAGCATCTATCATAATCAGCAGTTCCATCAGGTTATCAGCCGGAGGATTTGTGGTCTGTACTATATATACATCTTTGCCTCTTATGTTTTCATTATATTTTACCCAGATCTCTCCGTCAGAGAAATTAACTATTCTGCATTTACCGACCGGTACATCAAGGTGATCACAAATCTGTTTAACGAAATTATGCGAGTTCCTGCCTGCGAAAATCTGTATTTCCGAGCGTGCCATCAGATAATTTGCTTTAATGCAAAGTTATGAAAAAATGTTAAATAGTAAAAAGAGAAATTAATTGGTTTTAACAAAGAATGAAAAATCAGTTGAATGAAATTCCCGATCTCGGGAATGACAGTGGATCTCCGTATTCATCAAATAAGGGGAAAGTTTTTAGTGTTGCAGGCTTGCTGTAAGGAGGTGTGTTGAACTTTTCTATATATGTTCTCGTTTCACTTCCTATTTCTATAAAAGATACTGAACATGAATTTTTCTCTCCCAGTATACTGCCGCCGGCATTTATGAATTTTATTCCTTTCCTGTGATATTCAGCTGATTCATGCAGGTGTCCGTGGAGAACTATTTTTATGTTGTGATCTGTAAATTTTCTGATAACAGATTTCTTTTTACGGAGTTTCATTGTTTGTTTTTCTATTTTACTCCACAAAGCATTCGGATGGCAGTCAGATACCGGATGAGGGGAAAAGTGGTGATGAGTGACAGCTATTTTAAATTTATCTTTCCCTTTCAGTAAATGATCAAGCCTCTTAAGCTGATAGCCGGATATTTTACCGTTTGATGCAAGCGGGTTTTTCAGTATTGAATATTCTGCTACTGAATTAAATCCAACCATAATGCAGTTATCAAATTCCTTAAGGGTGGGAAAGTTTACCTGATCATCTCTGAAAGTTTCCCTGAACCACCACATGAACTCATGCAGTTTTTCATTGTACTTTGTGGCTCTGCATTTTGAGGGGAAGTTTATAATGTCTTCAGCAAAGAATACTCCTCCGAATATATCATGATTTCCCGGAACAAGGGTGAGTTTTTCTGAATCAAGTAAATTAAATCTCAGGAAAAGATTTCTTGCCAGTTCAAAACTCCTGCTGTCTGCATTTTCAGTTAAGTCTCCGCTTATTACTATATGATCGGGATTCTGAGATACAATGTATTCCAGAAGACTTATGCTTTTGCTATAGTTATCACGCTTATGAAGGAGATCCAGATGAAGGTCTGAAATGTGAGCTATTTTCATTTATCTGTTCAAAAATAGACGGGAAATATTAGACGATTGTTAATTTTCTGTTTGCATGGATTGAATTTATGGTATGAGATACTAATAATTAAGAAATTCCCTACTAATGAAAGTTTAATTATTTTAAGTTAACTTGCACTTATGAAGAAAAAGGAAATTGAAAAGTATCTTGACTTGGCTTTAAGATCAGTAAAAAAGTGTGATAAAATTACGCTCGGATACTATAAAAAGAAGCTGAAGCATAAGATGAAGAAAAACCTTACACCTGTTACAGTTGCTGATTTCAAAGCTGAGGATTTTCTGATTGAGAAAATAAAAAAGAATTATCCTTCGCACAGTATTTTTTCTGAGGAAAGAGGTTTTGATGACAACGGATCAGATTTCAGGTGGATAATAGATCCTATTGACGGTACGAAGAACTTTATGAGAAAGTACCCTTTCTGGGGAACGCTCCTTGCCCTTGAGTGGGAAGGAGAGGTGATTGCTGGAGTTATATCAATGCCAGCCCTGAAAACAACTATTTTTGCATCCAAAGGTTCAGGTTGCTTTGTAAACGGGAAGAAGGCAAGGGTTTCGAAGGTTAAGCAACTGAAACTATCCTATATCCTTCATGGAGGAATTGAATATATTTCAGGTCAGGCTTATCTGAACAATTTCCTTTCGCTTGTTTCCTCATGTTCATATAACCGCGGTTTCGGTGATTGCCACGGACATTCACTGGTTATCACAGGTAAGGCTGAGGCAATGGTAGATCCGTTTGTAGCACCGTATGACATTGCAGCTGTGAAGATATGTATTGAAGAAGCCGGAGGAATCCTGACTGATGTAAATGGGAACAAAACTATTTACGGAGGCAGTGCTGTTGTCTCAAACGGATTTATCCACGATGAAGTGCTTAAGATACTAAATTATGGGATTGAAAGCAGGGAAAAACTGATGACAGGTGTCTGAAATTAATTTCAAATCCCCCGGGAAATCGATTCATCATTTTAGCCGGAAAATTTATTTTCATTATATCAAGTCTCATTTTACCCTAGATTTTAACCTGCTATTTTTTAATCCGTCGAAATTTAAATAAGTAATATTAACTATCGTTTAAACATTCCTGAATTAATTTCTAACTTTCTTTAATCAACATATAAGAATTTCATAACTTATCTGTTACTCTTACTTAATATTTATTTTACTTACATTGATTTTCTTTGCATAAGTTAAAGTGCAAAAAAAGAAAATACTCTTTATCTGCGGCTCACTGAATCAGACCTCGCAGCTTTTCCAGATATCGCGATATCTCTCTGATGATTATGATTGTTTCTTCACTCCATACTATGTGGACACTCCTTTTCTAAGGTTTCTCTACAAACAGGATATGCTAGAGTTTACGGTTGCCGGCAAAAAGCTTCAGACCAGATGCATAAACTTTATAAGAGAAAGAAATCTAAAGCTTGATATCGGAGGAGTAAATAACAACTACGACCTTGTTGTTACTTCTTCAGACCTTATTATTCAGAAAAACATCAGAGGAAAAAAAATAGTATTGGTTCAGGAAGGTATGACTGACCCTGAAAACATTTTCTTCTATCTTTCCAAATGGATGGGGTTTCCCCGTTACCTTGCAAGCACATCAACTACAGGACTCTCTGATGCATACGATGTATTCTGCGTTGCATCTGAAGCTTACAGGGAACTTTTCATAAAAAAAGGAGCTGATCCTTCAAAAGTAATTGTAAGCGGGATACCTAACTTCGATAACTTCGCTGAATATCTGAACAATGATTTTCCTCTGAGAGGATTTGTTTTATGTGCTACCTCTGATGCAAGAGAGACTTTTAAGTATGAAAACAGAAAGAAACTGATAAGGAAGGTTCTTAGCATAGCTGACGGAAGTCAGTTAGTTTTTAAACTTCATCCTAATGAGAATTTTATCAGGGCTGAAAGAGAAATAAAAGAACTTGCCCCTGACGCTATGGTTTTCAGAGAAGGAAATACAAACCATATGATAGCAAACTGTGATGTTCTCTTTACGACTTACTCTTCAGTTGTGTTCACCGGACTGGCACTTGGTAAGGAAGTTTATTCAAATTTCAATGTTGACATTTTGAAGAAACTTCTTCCGGTTCAGAACGGAGGAATTTCAGCGAAGAACATAGCTTCCCTATGCAGAAAGCTGGTTGAAGGTGAAAGAGTTGGAGTTGATGCGGTTCAGTATGAATTATTACAAACGGTGCAACAGGAAAATCTGAAACTTGTGGAGGCGGCCTGATAAAATGAAAAGAACAAAGAACATATTGATTGTAATTCAGGCAAGAACTGGATCAGCAAGACTTCCGGGAAAAGTGTTGCTTCAGGTATGTGGCAAACCTTTGCTTTCGCTTATGGTGGAAAGAGTGCAATACTCAAAATTCGGCAATAATATTGTTATAGCTACCACAAAGTTAGCAGAAGATGACAAAATTGTATCGCTCGCCATGAGGGAAAACGTTTCTTTTTTCAGGGGACATACAACTGATTTGCTTGACAGGCATTTCAAAGCTGCAATTGAATTCAATGCAGACGTTGTTGTCAAAATTCCTTCAGACTGTCCTCTGATAGATGCATCAGTTCTTGATAAAGTTCTGGAATATTATCTGGAAAATGAATCTTTATATGATTACGTAAGTAATCTTAATCCTCCGTCATATCCCGACGGCAATGACGTTGAAGTGATGTCATTTAAAACCCTGCACACTGCATGGAAAAAAGCTACGAGCGACTTTGACAGAGAACATACCACACCTTATATATTAAAAAATCCGGACCTTTTCAGAACAGGAAATGTCGTCTGGGAAAAAGGAACAGACCTTTCAAGAAAATTAAGATTTACTCTCGACTACCCGGAAGATTTTGAATTCATAAAAACTGTATATGAGGAACTGTATGACGATGATCCGTTTTTCGGACTTGATGATATACTAATGCTTCTTGAGAGAAAGCCACACATAGCTTTCATAAACAGGAAATATACAGGTAAACTTTTATTTGATGCTTTTAATTTTAAAAACCTCTCTGAAAACTTTGCTTTAAAATGAATATTACAAGAGATGAAATCAGATCCCTGAAAGAAACTGCCTTAAAGGTCAGGGAACATATAATAAGAATGTCCTCGGGCGGAGGTTGCTTTGCAGGTGCTTCTCTCTCATGTGCTGATATTATTGTTTATCTGTACGGAAAGTATCTGAACATAAAGCCAGAAAATTTAAATGATCCTTCAAGGGACTATCTGTTTCTTTCAAAGGGTCATGATGTTCCAGCCCTTTATGCAACACTTGCGGAATTTGGTTTTATTAAAAAGGAAAGACTTAATAATCACCTTAAAGCTTCTGATAACATTTACTGGCATCCGAATATATCTGTTGCCGGCGTTGAATTTCATTCAGGTTCGCTGGGACATCTTTTATCAGTTGCTTCAGGTGTGGCTATGGACTGTAAATTAAAGAAGGCTCATAACAAAGTAGTGGTTATATTAGGAGACGGAGAATTAAATGAAGGCAGTATCTGGGAGGCTATGCTTGTAGCTTCTGCTTACAAACTTGATAATCTTGTAGCCGTAGTTGACAGGAATCACTTTCAGGCTAATATGGAAACTGAGAAACTCATTCCGCTTGAGCCGCTTGAAGACAAGTTTGAGTCATTTGGATTCGCAGTAGCTACAATAAACGGACATAGTTTTACTGAGCTGCATCACATTTTTTCCCAGATACCATTTGAAAAGGATAAGCCTTCTGTAATAATAGCCGATACTGTCAGAGGCAAAGGACTGCCGAGTATAGAGGCAAGGGCTGACAGATGGTTTTGCAATTTCTCTTCATATGAAGTGCAAATGCTTCTTGAAGAGCTCAGAGGTAATCAGAAAGCAGATATTAAAAGTGAAACTCTGATTGTAAGATAATGACTTACGAGATATTTCTTAAAAATCTTGTAAAGCTTGACAGCAGGTTTATTGTCATAACTGCTGAAAACAGGGCTGCTATAAGAAATCTTCCGGAGGAAATTGGAGAAAATTTCATAGATACCGGTATAACTGAGCAGACAATGATTGGGATGGCATGTGGTCTGGCTTTAAGAGGCAGGATTCCGGTCTGCCACGCACTTGCTTCATTTCTCACTATGAGGGCATATGAGTTTATAAGGACAGATGTAGGTATAGCCGGTTTACCGGTTAAACTTGTAGGTTATGTTCCTGGTTTTCTGTCCGAAGCAAACGGACCGACTCATCAGGCAATTGAAGACATATCTTTAATGCGGGTTATTCCGGGTATGAAAATATTCTGTCCTTCTGATGAAGAAGATATGCTGATAGGTCTTGAGAAAGTCCTTACATCGTCCTCTCCGTATTATATAAGATTCAATAACCTGAAACCGGTTGTAAAGCATAATACAAATTTCACCGAAGGTAAGGCTGAGGTTATTTCCTGGGGAAGCGATATTACTGTTTTAACTTACGGAACCCTGCTGAGACAGGCATATGAGGCAATGATAATTCTTGAATCTGAAGGTTTATCAGTAAGGTTGATTAATTTAAGGACTCTGAAGCCCATAGATGAAGAACTTATTATTTCCTCTGCCGAAGAGACGAAACTAATTGTCAGCATTGAAGATCATTTCCTAAGCGGAGGCTTGTATTCCATATTAGGTGAAATGTTTCTCAGGCACAGGCTGAACATTGACGTTTTACCAATAGCCCTTAAGGGTAAGTGGTTTAAACCGCTGCTTATAAGAGAACTTCTTGAGTATGAGAAATTTACAGGGAGGGATATGGCAATTAATATACTTAAATTTTATCAGAACTGTTTTGATGAAATAAAAATAAGGAGTATGATATAGATGGCTAATAAGCTGTCATTAAATAATGACTATCCGGTAATTGATGAATCCCTGAAGCTCCTTAATAGAGCTGAGGGACTTATTCCTTCATATACACAGACTCTTGCGAAGGGACCATCTCAGTATGTCAGGGGAGTATGTCCGGTTTATCTTGTAAAAGGTAAAGGATCGCATGTGTGGGATGCTGACGGAAATGAATATATAGATTACGGTATGGGAATAGGACCTCTTGTTCTTGGATATTGTTTCAGTGAAGTTGATGAAGCTGTAAGAAAACAACTTGATGAAGGCATTACATTCTCATTGATGCATCCCCTGGAAGTTGAAGTCTCGGGGATGATAAGGGACAATATACCTAATGCAGAATGTGTAAGGTTCAGCAAAACCGGTGCGGATGTTACTTCAGCTGCTGTCAGATTAGCGAGGGCATATACCGGGAAAAATAAAATTCTTTGTTGCGGTTATCACGGCTGGCATGACTGGTATATTTCAGTTACTACAAGAAACAAGGGTGTACCGCTGAATGTTGCAGATCTCACCTATACGTTTCAGTATAATGACATTGATTCGCTCAAGAATTCGTTAGACGATGATGTTGCCTGCATTATACTTGAGCCGGTAACCTTTTATGAACCTGAGTACAATTTCCTGCATACGATCAGGGAAATCTGTGATAAAAATAACATAGTTCTGATATTTGATGAAATGTGGACTGGTTTCAGAATAAATCCGGGAGGTGCTCAGAAGTATTTCGGAGTTAATGCAGACCTTGCATGTTTCTCCAAGGCTGTAGCAAACGGTATGCCACTTTCAGTATTGACCGGCAGAAAAGAAATAATGCAGTTACTTGATGAAGATGTTTTCTTTTATACAACTTTCGGAGGTGACGCTTTATCACTTGCAGCAGCTAAGGCTACGATTAAATGTATAAATGAAAAAGGTGTGACAGATTATCTATCAACAACCGGATTTGAGCTTAAAGAGGGGCTTAATGAGCTCTTAAGGGAACTGGATATAGATTATATAAGATGTGAGGGATACGGGTTCAGAACGACACTGAGTTTTTCACATCCTAACATTGATTCACTTTTAATTAAATCTCTCCTTCAGCAGGAACTCATAAAACGCGGGATACTCTGGAACGGATTTCATAACATTTCATATTCACATACGCAAAGTGATATAGATTATACACTGGAGGCTTATGAACATAGTCTTAAGATAATAAATAAAGCTGTCGGTGAAGCTGATTTGCAAAAGTATCTGAGAGGCGAGCCGGTAAAACCGGTTTTCAGGAAATCTTCTGATTTCAATACTAAACCGAGGAAAGTTGTATGATAAGTGAGTTATTCAGTCTGAAGGACAGGGTAGCAGTTGTTACAGGAGCTGCAGGGCTTCTCGGCAGGATGCATTGCGAAGCCCTCGCCGGAGCAGGCGCGGATGTTATTGTAACAGATCTGAAGGAGGATGAATGTGACAAGCTGGCAAGTGAGCTTTCTTCAAAGTTCGGCAGACGTTGCTCAGGTAAGTTCTGTGACGTTACGTCAGTAGATTCATTAGGTTCTTTGAAACATTTCATTGAAAATAGCTACGGAAGACTTGATATTCTCGTTAATAATGCAGCTTTAAATGACTCTGTTGAAAATTCCTCAGGATCGCCTGAACATCTGAGATTTGAAAACTATCCTTATGAGTTATGGATGAGATCACTTAACGTCAACCTTACTGGAGTTTTCCTTTGCTCGCAGATTCTCGGACAGTTTATGCTGAAAAATAAAAAAGGAAACATCATAAACATAGCATCAACTTACGGAATAGTAGCTCCTGATCAGTCCATATACCTTAAGCCGGACGGAGAAAGAAAATTTTACAAATCTCCGGTTTATCCGGTTTCTAAAGCTGCTGTCATAATGTTTACAAAGTATCTTGCATCTTACTGGGGAAAAGAAAATATAAGGGTCAATAGTCTTTCTCCAGGCGGTGTTGAAAATTTTCAGGAAGACTTCTTTATAAAAAATTATTCAATGAAAACACCTCTCGGGAGAATGTCTTATCCTAATGAATACATCGGAGCTTTGATTTTTCTGGCTAGCGATGCCTCTTCATACATGACCGGAGCAAATCTCGTAATAGACGGAGGTTGGAGCATCTGGTAATTCTAAGAAACATAAATCCTAAAATAAAGGAGAAAGCCAAAAATATAAAACTTCTACTGACAGACAGCGATGGGGTTCTTACAGATACAGGTGTTTATTATTCAGAAAGAGGGGAGGAACTGAAAAGATTTTCCATAAGAGACGGGATGGGTGTGGAAAGATTAAGGGAATTTGCGGGAGTTGAGACCGGAATTATTACTGGAGAAATTTCCGGTTCGGTGAGAGCAAGGGCCGAAAAACTCAGGCTGCTGGAACTAAGGGAAGGTGTGAAAGATAAGCTTTCAGTTGTAAGGGAAATTGCAGAGAAGTATTCTCTTGATGCTTCAAATATAGCATTCATAGGTGATGACACAAATGATATTGAGGTTCTGAAGTATGCGGGGCTTTCGGCTTGTCCATCTGATGCGGTGATTCAGATCAAACAGATTGTTGATTATATAACAGACAGCAAGGGAGGTTATGGTGCATTCAGAGATTTTGCAGAACTTATAATTGCATCAAAAAATCAATAATAAACGAAAATGAAAATCACAGAACACAGAGCAGTAAAGATCCGTGAGGGTCGTTATATCGGAGACGGTTATCCTGTCTATATAATTGCTGAAATCGGAATAAATCATAACGGTTCACTTGAAATTGCCAAAAAGATGATAGATGGTGCAATATTTGCCGGAGCTGATGCCGTAAAGTTTCAGAAACGGACACCTGAGCACTGCGTTCCTCAGGATCAGTGGTATGTTGAGCGTGATACGCCATGGGGAAGAATGACGTATATTGAATATAAATATAAAATGGAGTTCGGAAAAAAAGAATACGATGAGATAGACAGGTATTGTAAAGAAAAAGGTATAGACTGGTTTGCTTCCTGCTGGGATGAGGAGTCTGTGGATTTCATAGAACAGTATTCACCTCCGCTCTATAAGATCGCATCAGCCTGTATTACAGACTTCAGCCTGCTTGCGAAGATCAAGCTTACAGGTAAGCCGATCATCATCTCAACCGGAATGTCAACTATGGAAGAGATAGAAGCTGCTGTTGAATTTCTCGGTGAGGATAATCTGCTAATTGCTCATTCCACATCTTCATATCCTTGCAAGGCAGAGGAGCTGAATTTAATGATGATAGATACACTGAGGAAAAAATATACACGTGTACCTGTAGGCTACTCAGGTCATGAAGTAGGTCTTGCACCAAGCTGGGCTGCAGTAGCTTTGGGTTCCAATTTCATAGAAAGGCATATTACATTAGACAGAGCTATGTGGGGAACAGATCAGGCTGCTTCTGTTGAGATCATGGGGTTTTACAGGTTAGTTTCCAATGTAAGGGATATTGAAAAATCTCTCGGAGACGGAGTAAAGAAAGTGTATGAAAGTGAGATGCATTCACTTAAGAAATTAAGAAGATATAAGAGCAGCGAAATGACTCTCAGTGCATAATGTTTTCAGATCTGGATTATACAGATAAAATAAGGATTTTTTCATTTTCATTTGTAGTAATCTCAGCCCTGATAATTATAATACTTGAAAGATTTATCCCTTATAATAAAGGACAAAAGTTTTTCCGCGAAGGTTTTTTCAATGACTTCATACTTTATAATTTCCTTCAGAGCTTCGTACTTGGAGTTTTAATCTCATACATTATTCAGTTTATCGATAACGTCACAACCTTATCGGAATACAGGATAATGTCTCATTTTCCGATATGGGTTCAGTTAGTTTTCTTTGTAATTACCCATGATTTTTATATATACTGGTTTCACAGGTGGCAACATAAAAATAAAGTACTCTGGAGAATTCATGAAGCTCATCACTCAACAAAGTCAGTTGACTGGCTTTCCGGTGTGAGGTCACATTCACTTGAAATACTCATTAATCAGACAATAGAATTTGCTCCCATTGTACTGCTTGGTGCCTCACCTGAAGTTGCAGTTTACAAAGGTGCTGTAAGTGCGGTCTGGGGAATGTATATTCATTCAAACATTGACGTAAGGAGCGGCTGGTTACAATATATCATAAACGGACCCGAGATGCACAGATGGCATCACAGTAATGAGGAGGATACTGATCACATGAATAAAAATTTCTCTACTAAACTTGCAATCTGGGACTGGCTCTTCGGTACAGCATATCGTCCTGCTAAGAAATCTTCTGTTTACGGAATCAGTGATCCGGACTATCCAGCCGGTTACCTGAAACAACATCTCTACGCGTTCAGGAAGTTCAGGAAAGGTTAAAACTCAATACAGAACGATTTTAACTGTTTAAGATACACTTATAAACAGTTAAATTTGCTTAATGATTATAGCTCTAGTTTTGGGAATATTGACCGGCTTTATAGTTTCAGTTCCACCATTAGGTCCAATAGCTTTTGCATTGATCTCAAAAGGCTTCCGTGGTGAGTTTAAAGAGGGAATGGCAATAGCAGCTGGTTCAGCCTTTATGGATATGATATATGCAATAATTGCTTTTGGTGGTATTTCCCTTTTTCTCTCTTTGCTTCCGGACAGTCTTGAAAATTCAATTGACGGGAATATGGGATTTATAAGGATACTGCTGATATATGCAGGTTGTGTTGTGGTTATAATTTACGGGTTTAAGATAATGAGATCTAAGATTGATTATTCCAGTCTTGAGCAGGAGGAGTCGATTGAATTAAAAAAAGCTAAGGGCAGGGCTGAACAGTTTGCAAAGAAGCATAATGTTCCTGTAGATGGCGACTCAAGTTTCACCGGACTGTTCTTTATGGGTATTCTGCTCTGTATTTCATCGATAACACTTCCAGCATCATGGTTTGCTCTTGTTGGTTACATCAAGGGATTGAGGATTATGGATGGCTCCATTTTAAGCGGACTTGTATTTTCAATTGGTGCATTTCTCGGAACTATGCTCTGGTTCTGGCTGCTTCTTTTTCTAATCACCGGAAATAAACACAGGATAAATAAATCAACTCTCGGTAAACTTAACATTACAGCTGGCTATATACTGTTCATATTAGGTGCAGTTCTTTTTATCAAGGCAACAGGAACTGTTTTTGGTTTTATGTAAAATTTTATTTCCCAGTAACGTATTTTGTAAATACTTCTCTGACTATCCCTGTAAACCATCCGTCCGGTTCAGTGTCTGTTTTTCTTTTAAGTTCTTTTTCTGCGATTTCTCTGTTTTCAATCATATTGTTTATAAACTTCCTCTGATTGAAAATAAAGTCATAAGGCTTTAGGATTTTGTAATCATATTTTTCTATTACGTCTCTGAACTTATTAATATTTTTTACAAATACAATTGAAACATCGTCCCAATAAATAACTCTCCAATCGGTATTGTTTGAAAGCTATGATACTATATTTTTTTTCAGACTTTCCGGTCCTCTGTCCATCTCAGGGTCATAGTCTCATACATAGTCAATATCTCTTTTATTCATTATCCC
>JAOADS010000056.1 GCA_026417195.1 Ignavibacteria bacterium
CTTTTGCAATGCTGCCGTTCTGCGGCTACAATATGGGGGATTACTTTGCTCACTGGATTAAAATAGGTAAAGATCACGATAACTCAAAACTGCCGAAGATATTTTATGTGAACTGGTTCAGGAAAGACAGTGATGGAAACTTTATCTGGCCCGGATTCGGTGAGAATATACGTGCGATCAAATGGGCTATTGAAAGAATAGAAGGTAAAGAAAATTATATTGAAACTCCCATAGGCAGATTGCCGGATATAAATCAATTTGATTTATCCGGTCTCAACCTTGATAAAGAGGATCTGAAAGAGTTATTTACAGTTGATAAAGAAAGAGGACTCCAAGAACTTGAGGAAATGAGGGAATATTTTAAAATATTCGGTGACAGGTTACCTAAAGAACTTCTGGATGAAATAGATGCTCAGGAGAAAAGATTCAGGGAGATGGGATGAGTTTTTTTGGAGAGCAGGGTAATCAGATTTGTGCTGAGAATTGTAAAGATCTGAAAAAGAAATTGTCTCGTCTGGATATTAACGTACCTTTACGTATAGAGGGCAGAAGTACAGAACACATTGAAAGACAAGATTTAGTTGACTTTATCTTAACTCTTGAATCAGAGAATCTGATCCAATATCCTGTTTGTATTCAGAAAACTGAATCTCCTGATTTTCAAATTAAATTCGGAGATAAAGTAATCGGTTTAGAGCATTGCTTAGCAACAACAAGGGATAGAGAAGTAAGCCTGAGAGAATTAGAAACAATTGAAGATACATTCTCAATTGTTAATGGAGGAAGACCCTTGTTAGGTTATGAAATAGAAGAGACTTTTGCAGATATAATTATTGAGATATTAGAGAAGAAGAACAAAAAAGCGGAAAAATATAAAAAAGTTACTGAAAACTTGGAACTATTAATTTATTACAATAATTACCAATGTGGTCTATTAGACAATTTACATATTGCTTTGAAAATTTTAAAGGATAACTTAAATTTTAGTTTAAGTTTTAACAAAGTTCATATTATAATCGGCAGTTTTTTGATATATGATGCTTTGGGGGATTTCAGAAAATTTAAGATTAAATAAATTACATTCCCCAATCTCTGTTGTATCTGAAGTCTATATTCACTGTCCGGTTGGATATTTTAGCTATAAGCGGCGGGACTCTTTTGAACTGATTCTTCTGAATTAATTTTCTGATTCTCCGGATGAATGAAGGTCTGAAGCCGAGTTCAGTTAACTCATTGTCGCTGTATCTCTGATCAACCATGTAGTACAGCAAACGATCAACTTCCTTGTAAGTAAAACCAAGTTCTCCTTCATCTGTCTGTCCTTTCCAGAGATCAGCAGACGGTTTTTTATTTATGATTTCCTCTGGGCATCCTAAGTATTCTGCGAGTTTCCAGACCTGAGTTTTATACAAATCGCCTATAGGATTAATTGCATAGGCTGAGTCGCCGTATAATGTTGTGTAACCGAGAAGAATTTCTGTTTTATTACCTGTTCCAAGTACAAGTGCCTTATGTTTAGCAGACTGATCATATAGTGATACCATCCTCATTCTTGCTATAATATTGCCTTTTCTTACCTTATTTTTTTCAATTTCCGGATCAGTTTCTATCAAAGAGTCAACAGCTTTGGTGATATTTATGATAACACTTTTTATTTTAAGTTTTTCGGTAACTAACAGGGCATGTTTTATGCTATCCGGGCTGGAGGATTTATACGGCAGGAGAATACCTATTACATTTCTGTGACCAAGAGCTCTTGCGGCAAGGTAAGCTGATACTGTTGAGTCTATTCCACCTGATAATCCTATTACAACTTTATTAAATCCGGTTTTAGTAACTTCATTGTAAATGAAATCAGCCAGAACGTCAACAACGCTCTGGCTTATAGTCTCTGATAAACCTCTTTTTCTTTTTTCTATTAAGGGAATGAGGATTTACGTTAATTTTATCGGGATGGAATTATTTTTTGGACACCTGATATACTATCTTTCTTATAGTGTCAAACTGTAGGTAAGGAAACATCTCCTGAATTTTGTCTATAGCTTCCCCGGCGCTCATTTCTCTCCTCATATCTTTATACATCTGTCTGATTTTATAATCACGTATAGCTTTTTCATCTAATAACTTGTATTTTTTCAAGTTGTTATAAGTTTCATCGTCTATCAGTTCACTTAATGGATTATCACTCTTTGGCTTGACTGTGGGTTTCATTATTTATCCTCCCGTCCACAAGGGACAATTAATTTATTAATGATTTACTATTTTTGGAAATTATTGATTTACAAATTACAAATATAATTAAAAATCAATATAAAAATCAAGCAATCTAAGAATTTAAACTGTATAACCTATAATTAACTTTAAAGTTTAATATCATAATGGATAACATAGTTTTGAAGGATAATTGTTTCAGAATGGAAAATGTATAAAAAATCAACCAGACTTGCAATAAGTGGAAATTTTGTCTATTTTTACAAAAATGATTTAAGGTTTGCTCAAAGTCGGTTATTACTTGAGTTTTTCATTATTTGTAATAAGTTTAGTTTTACTGGTTTTTTCTGTTCTTGTTTCTTTTTTAGCTTTTTTTTTCTGGTCTTTCACTGAATTTTTAGGATTAGTTTTCCTGGAAATTTTATGAAGGCTTATCTGAAATAAAATGAAATATTATCTTTTTTTAATTCAGCTGTGGATTCTGATTTTCATTTCTCTGGCAGGGTGCAGACAGGGTGAATCAGTGAATGAGCCACCACCTCCCCAAGCATTTCCCTTATTTTCCAAGACTTTCGGAACTTCAAGATCAGAGCTTGTAACATCAGCCGTTAAATTAAACGATGGTTCAGTAATATTAACCGGTTTTACCATTGAGTCTGCATTTGGTGACAATGATATTTTTGTTGTGAAATTTAATGCATCCGGTGATTTGTTATGGGCAAAACTATATGGCGGAACGGGAAATGATCTTGTATTTTCATCTGATCTTTGCTTTGACGGGGGAATAATAATGGGAGGTGCTACAAATTCATATAGCGGGAACTTTGACCCTCTGGTTATAAAACTTGATCAGGAAGGAAATATTCAATGGAACCGGTATTATGCCTGGCAACAGGATGATTACGGAATAAATATAATTCAGACCAGTGACTACGGTTACATAATGACTGGTTATACACGTTCATACGGTCAGGGGGAAAATGATGTTTTTTGTCTTAAGCTTAACCAGACAGGCGGGGTGATGTTTGCAAGGTGCTACGGGGGTCCCTTGAACGACTACGGTAATGTTATCAGGGAAATCACCTTTAACCAGAGTTACATTATCGGAGGATATACTTTCTCCTACGGTGTATTCGGTGATGCTTATGTCATAAAGCTTTACGGTGACGGAAACGCTGAATGGGCAAGAGCATACGGAGCAGGGGGGCTTGATGCTATTTCAGATATGATAGTCAACAACTATACCAATACATATACTGCATTGGGAAGTTCCACTTCAATATCTTTTGCAGATGAAGATGCTTTAATTATGGACATAAATACAAGTGCAAATCTTAATTGGGTTAAAATTTATCAGGGTTCAGCTAATCAGCCTGATTTGTTCTCATCTATTCTGCCTACACAGGAAGGATTGATCGTGACAGGTGCAGTTGGTAATTTATCTTCACGGGATATTATTATTGCCAGAATGGATTACTTCGGGAATGTGATTTCATCATCTGTGATCGGAGGGAGCGGAGAAGAAACAGCGGTGAAGATACTACCAATGACTACAGGAGGATTTTGTGTTGCAGGCATTACTTCTTCTTACGGAGCCGGAGATAATGATATTTACATAACAAGGTTCAGAAATGACGGAACATATTGCGGTCAGTCAAGTAACGTTAACTTGACGGGTCTTTCTCAGGTTTTTAATGTTATTGAGCCAAAGCAGAATGTTTTTCTCATTAACAATTATTTTCTCAACATAGCTCAGATAGGCATAGCCGTTTTTAACATATACTCCAATACTATTTGCATCTCAGAATAGGCAGGTATATTTGAAGGTTCCCACTTACAGTAAATTCGGTCTCACTAAAGCTCAGATAGAGCTTAGGGAAAGCAGAGATAAAAAAATCTCAGATATTCTTACTCATCATCTAACTATAATCATAGGTTCAGCTTTCGGAATATTTGTTTACATTCTCAACTATGCTAAAATAGAACCTTCTAACTTTTTTCAAATGCTTGTTCAGATTTTTCTGTTTGCAAGTATAGGTATTTTGTGCGTTGGAATACCAGCCGTATTATTCAAAATTGCTGAGATATTCTATTTTAAGTTTATAAGAGAAAGAAGTGACGAACATAAGTTAATTCAAAAATACAATCAACAAAGGGAAATTTTTGATTTCTGGAAAATAAGAAGAGATTACAGTTTCTGGAAAATACTTGACGGACTTAGTTTCCAGAAAGAAGTTGTGAATATATACCTGCACAACGGATATGAAATTAAAAAGCATTCACAGAACGAAAATAATACTGATGATGTTCTTCTTGAGAAAAACGGGGAATGCATATATCTTTCTTTCAATACTAAAGCCCTTGAAGTAAATGATGTTAAACAGGTTGATGAAAGGTTGAAGTCTAAAGAGTTATCCACAGGGCAAAAGTTGATTATAATTTCTCAGAAAGGTTTTTCCAAAAAGATAATGGAATATATGAGAAGTAAGGGAGTTGAAGCCTTGGATATAAATGGTTTGATAAAACTTGTAAGAAATGTAAACTCTGCAACACAATAGTTCCTCTTGCTTGAAAAACCAGACTAAATTTAAAAATACAAAAATACTTGCTACAATCGGGCCAGCCACAGATACTAAGGAGAAAATTATCAAACTTATAGAGGCTGGCATAGATGGTGTAAGACTTAATTTTTCGCATGGCAGTTATGATTATTATGACGGTGTTTTTAAGAATATAAATGATGCCTGTGTTGCCACGAGCGAGCCTATAGCAATTCTCATTGATCTTCAGGGGCCTAAAATAAGAGTAGGTGATCTTGAGTTCCCTGAAATAGAGCTTTTTGACAATGATTTGCTCGAGATAACAAATGAACCTGTTCTGGGGAATAAACAACGCATATCAACTTCATACAGATTTCTTACTCAGGATGTCAAAGCGGGCGATCACATTTACATTGATGATGGTCTTGTCAAGCTTATAGTAATATCCAAAACTGATAGTTCTCTTCAGGCTTTGGTTTTAGAAGGTGGCGTTATTAGACCGAGAAAAGGTATGAACTTCCCTGATAGTGAGTTAAGCCTGTCTGCTCTGACTGAAAAAGATCGTCTTGATCTGGATTTTGCTCTTAATCACAGGGTGGATTTTATAGCATTGTCATTTGTAAGGAGAGCCGCAGATATTTTGCATCTTAAAAATTATGTTGCAGATAAGGGTTTTAACAAAATGCTTATTGCCAAGATTGAAAAACCTGAGGCTGTAAAAAACTTTGATGAGATCCTTGAAGTGTCTGACGGTATTATGATCGCGAGGGGAGATCTTGGAGTTGAAATGCCTCCTCAGGAGGTTCCGGTGATTCAGAAAAGCATAATCCGTAAATGTAACAGAGCCGGGAAGATGGTAATTACAGCAACTCAGATGCTGGAATCAATGATTCATAATCCTGTTCCTACCAGAGCAGAAACTTCAGATGTGGCAAATGCTGTATGGGACGGTACTGATGTTGTTATGCTTAGCGGCGAAACTTCAGTAGGAGAATATCCTGTTGAGACGGTTAAAATGATGTATAACATACTTACGGAAACAGAATTAAATATGGATCTGGTGAAAGTTGACAGGATGGATCTTTCTGCTGGAAATGTTTTTGATTCTGTGGGGAGTGCATTAGCAAATATGGCAGTGCAGCTGAAAACAGGAGCTGTTGTTTCTTTCACGCGAAAAGGTCGAATGGCAAGGGCAATGTCAAGATTCAGACCTTCAACAAAAATAGTTGCAATGAGTGACAGTTTTGAAGTGATGAATGTATTAAGACTTATGTGGGGAATAATTCCGATCTATTTTGAAGACATGCCTGATGAATCAGAGGCGATAAATAAGGCAATTGAAATACTTAAAGAAAAAGGAATTGTTTATGAAGGTCAGACTGTAATTTTTACCTCTGGTGCACCTGTTGAAGAAAAAGATAAAGATATCTGGATAAGGTTTAAACAGGCTTGAGAACCGAGCTAAATCTCAAATTTATTCTTAAGGCAACTTTTGTATTTATAATTTATACATTTCTTAGTTTCCTCTGGCATAATAATATATTTCCTTATGTTTACTTTAACTCAATCGGCTTAGCAGATATATCAGATCAGAATATCTGGGCTATGAATTTTGCAAATGCTCTGCTTGTTTATGGATTGGTTTATTTTACAATGAAGATAAATTATAGTTCATTTCTGATTTGTTTTAAACATACATTGTTTTATCTGATATCAGCTTATGGTTTCTTTTCGTTTATGAATTATGGTATTATAAGGGATTTTCCGTTGGAAATTTTAATATTTGAATTGCTATGGATTATTTCATCGGGCACGATATTATCAGTACTGTTTTACTTAACTGGTACGATTTACAGAGTTGATAATGATTATTCTGAAGCATAAAGCGTTACTGCGATTATTCAAAACAGTTTATCAATTGTATTTTTATACATTATGAGCTAAATTGCTTAATATAAATATGCTAACAGGGTTTAATCCCTTAATTTTTCAAAATTTCAGATGGCTTTTAACGAACCTTCGCCCGAAGATAAAAAGATACAGGATGCTTTAAAACAGTCGGGTGAGATACCAGTTCACATTGCAATTATAATGGATGGTAACGGCAGATGGGCAGAGATGAAGAGAAAGCCTAGAACCTTCGGACACAGGGAAGGTGTACATTCTGTAAGGGATATTGTGGAAGCTTCGGGGCAGATAGGGATTAAATATTTGACCTTATATACCTTTTCTACAGAAAACTGGCGAAGACCTAAGAGCGAGATTGCAGTTCTCATGAAATTACTCATCAAGTCTCTTAGAAATGAAACAGATAAGTTACATGAGAATAATGTAAGGCTGATGTCTATAGGAGACAGATCAGCGCTTCCAGAAAAAGTTCTAAAGGAACTCAAAGAAGCAATAAATAAAACAAGGAACAATAAGGGACTAACTCTTGTTTTAGCCTTAAGTTACAGCGGCAGATGGGATATTTTAAATGCAGTCCGAAACATTGCTTCTGATTACAGAAATTCAAGATTACGTTTATCAGATATTAACGAGAAATTATTCAAGCAATATCTAGTTACCAGTGAAATTCCTGAACCAGATCTACTTATCAGGACCGGTGGTGATTATAGAATAAGCAATTTTTTATTGTGGGAGTCTGCATATACTGAATTTTATTTTGATAAGACCTTCTGGCCTGAGTTCAGAAGGGAAAATCTATACGAGGCTATCAGACAATATCAGAACAGGGAGCGTAGGTTTGGTATGACCTCAAAGCAGGTAAAAACTTCAAAGCATTAAATATCATAAAAGTGTCACATAAGATTTTTTTCATATTACCTTTGTTTATTTTAAGTATATTATTTTCTCAGGAAGGTCCTAAGACATATAAGATCCTTTCAATTTCTGTTGAAGGGAGCAAATCCTATGACTCCAGAGTGATATTAGGTGCAAGCGGTTTGAGAGTAGGGGATGAAATAATGATACCTTCGGAGACGACACAGGAGGCTATAACCAGTCTCTGGAAAATGAATTTGTTTTCTGACATTGAGATATATGTTGATAAAAAGGTTGGAGATGGAGTATATCTGGTAATTAAGGTAAAGGAACTCCCCAAACTTGACAATATAAAATTCTCCGGTAATGATGAATTCAGTGAAAAGGATCTACGTGAGAAAATCAATCTTGAAAGAGGTCAGGTCATTACACCACAGACTTTAAAGGATATGGAATACAATATCTCAAAAATGTATGAAGAAGAAGGATATCCGCTTGCTGAAGTTAAAGTTGACCAATTTGTTAATACACATAATGAAGCTCAGCTACGGGTTAAAATTAATGAAGGCAGCAAGGTTAGTGTAAGGAACATACGTTTTACAGGTAACCGTAATATTTCGTCCGGCGATCTGAAAGGTGCTATGGAAGAAACATCTGAAAGGAAATGGTGGAAGTTCTGGGATAAGGCAAGGTTCAACAGAAAGGATTTTGAAAATGATAAGCAGCTGATTATAGAATATTACAAAGAGAAAGGTTTCAGAGATGCTGAGATTGTTGAAGACAGGTTAGATTTCAGAAACAATAAGGAAGATGTTGATATTACTATAAAAATAAATGAAGGTCCGCGATACAGGATAGGTAAGATCAGCTTTGAGGGTAATAAATTATACAAGGATTCGTTGCTGCTGGAGAGATTAGGAGTAAGATCAGGTAACATATACAACATGAAAAAAATCCAACAGAATTTAAGGGGCAATGAGGACCAGACAGACATAGCTTCTCTGTATCTTGATAACGGATACCTTGGATTTCAGGCTGATATTATAGAAAATGTAAGGGAATCCAATATAGTTGATCTGAACATACGCATTCAGGAAAACAGGCAATACAGAATAGGACTGATTTCTTTTTCAGGTAATACCAAAACTCATGATAAGGTGATAAGGCGTGAACTTTTTACCTTACCTGGTCAGTATTTTAACAAGACTGCTATGGTACGTTCCATGCAGCAGTTAAATCAACTAAACTACTTCAATCCAGAGAGTATGAATTATGATTTCTTGCAGAGGAATGATTCAACTGTTGACTTAGTTTATATACTGGAAGAACGTTCCTCTGATCAGCTGAATGCTTCGGTAGGTTATAGCCAGTCATTCGGATTGTCTGGAAGTTTGGGATTGGTCTTTAATAACTTTGATATATCAAATCCCTTATCTGGTGGTGCCGGACAGATACTTAGTTTTCAATGGGACTTCGGGACAGCTGGAACATACAGAACATTCAGCATAGGTTTTACTGAGCCCTGGTTGTTTAATACTCCTACTTCAGCGGGAATTAATATTTATGATACAAAGCAGAGTTATACTTATAATATACGTGAGACAGGTGCTACTTTGAGTTTTGGCAGAAGATTTAAATTTCCGGATGATTACTTCAGGGGTGACTGGTTTCTGAAGTTTCAGCGAACAAATGTTATCAGCGGTGCCGGAATTTATGAAACAGGAATCAGAAGTCAGATAAGTATAGGCCAGATAATAACCAGAAACTCAACTAACAGTCCGGTTTTTCCGTCTCTTGGTTCGAAGGTTGTTTTATCAGGCGAAATAGCTGGTGCTAATTTAGTAGGCAATACTAATTTTTACAAACTTGGTTTTAAGTCAGAAGCTTACAAGAGCCTCGATAATTCAGGGAAACTGGTTCTTGCTTCGTTATTTGATATGCAAAGTATCAGCAGTCTTTCAAAGGATAATTACGTTCCGCCTAATGAGTTGTTTTTCATGGGAGGGAGTGGGTTAACATATAATACAGTATCGCTCAGAGGATATGATGACCGTACGGTTGGACCTGTAAATCAATTCAGAAATCCGATAGGAGGCAGATTTATGATGAAGTATTCAGTTGAATTAAGATATGCAATTTCTCAGGATCCGATCCCAATTTTTGTAACATTGTTCGGAGAAGCTGGCAACCTTTGGCCTTCTTTCAGGAAAGCTGATTTCCTTGATCTGAAACGTTCCTTAGGATTTGGCGCCAGGCTTATGTTGCCGGCAGTAGGTATAATCGGCTTCGATTTAGGATACGGATTTGACCGTAAAATTGTTGACGGACAGGATCCCGGAATCATTTTTCATTTCCAATTTGGCAGAGGATTTTAATTTAATTAAAAAAGGAGATATAACTTGAATAACAAAATATTATTCGCATTGATGTTTTTTCTGATGTCTTTAATGATTTTTTCTCAGACAAGAGTTGCATATGTTGACAGTGAGATTATAATAAATCAATTACCTGAAGCACAGGAAGTTAAGAATAAACTTGAAGCTGAGCAGAAACTTTATCTTGATACAATAACAGTTGTTGAAAATGAGATAAAATCGAAAGCTGAAGCTCTAAAAGCTAAGTATGAAGATGCTCAGAAACAGATAGAAGCAGGTAAAATTACACAGGATCAGGCAAAGGCGCTTGAACTTGAGTTAGGTAAAATGCAGGAAGAAATTCAGGAGCTCGATCAGAAACTCACAGCTTACAAGCAAAATGTTCAACAGGCACTGCTTTCTTTACAGGCAGAACTTTTTAAACCTGTCAGGGAAAAAATCACCAAAGCAATTGAACAGCTTGCCAAAGAGTTGAAGTTCAACTTAGTTTTGGATAAAGCTTCAGATGCTTTGATTTACGGTGATAAGGAAATTGATATAACATTTAAAGTTCTTGATAAACTTAAATAGAAATTAAATTGAAATTTGTCTTATTTTTATTTCTCTTCTTTTCTTCATTTCTGTATTCTCAGCAAAAAATAGGTTACGTAGATTCCAGGGTTATTATGGAGAATTTTCAGGATGCCAGAGATGCTCAGACTAATCTTGATAATTTAGTGACTAAATGGAAAGGTGAACTTCAGATGATGAATGACAGCCTAATTAATCTAAAGGAAGATTTTGAAAGGAAAAAGCTTATTCTGACTGAAAATATAAGGAAGCAAAAAGAAGACGAAATAAAGTCTCTTGAAAAGAGAATAGCGGACTTCAGACAGGAAAAGTTCGGTGAGAACGGAGAATATTTCAGAAAACAAAATGAACTGATGAAGCCGGTTCAGGACAGAATTTTCAAGGCTATACAGGATGTTGCAAGAGAGGGGAATTATGATTTTGTAATTGACCGTTCAACTCAGTTGCTTCTGTTATATATGAACGATAAGTATGATCTTACTCAGAAAGTAATAAAAAAATTAGAGTCTCAGTAAATAAAATGAAACTTTCTGATCTCGCCCAGATTTTGTCCGGAGAGCTTGAAGGTGACGGAGATGTGGAAATAACTGATATTGCAAAGATAGACTCTGCAGGAAAAAGCGATATAACTTTTATCTCTAATCCGGTTTATGAAAAGTTTTTCTCATCAACCGAGGCTGCTGCAGTAATTGTCTCAAAGGATTTTAATCCGGAATCCCGTCCTCACATTGAAGGCAGAAAAATACCATTGATTAAGGTTGACGATCCATATTTATCCTTTATCCGTTTACTTGATTTATTCCGTCCTAAAAGTGAATTACAAAAAATAGGTATTCACGAAACAGCTGTTATATCAGAGACAGCTGAAATATCCTCCGAGGAAGTGAGAATAGGTGCTAATGTTTTTATTGGTGAAAAGGTGATAATCGGGAAGAGGACGAGTATTCTCCCTAACACAGTTATTCTGGCAGGTGTCAGAATAGGTGATGATTGTCTTATTTATCCTTCAGTTACCATATATCCGGGCTGTAAAATAGGCAACAGAGTTATTATACATTCTTCAACTGTAATCGGAAGTGATGGCTTTGGGCAGGCAAGAAATCAAGACGGAACATTTGAGAAAATACCGCAAAGAGGGATTGTTGTTATCGGCGATGATTCGGAAATTGGAAGTGGTTGCACAATAGACC
>JAOADS010000057.1 GCA_026417195.1 Ignavibacteria bacterium
GAGCTAATGCAGTAGTCGTTGATGATTCAGGTTATGTTTATGTTACGGGCAGGATTAATTACGGGGGTAGTAGTTATGGTGACAGGGCTACAATAAAGTATAAACCTAACGGCGACAGTGTCTGGGTGAGAATATACTCCCTGCCAAGCAACCAACTGGAATCAGGTGTTGATATTCAGAGAAATAGTTCAGGGTTTATATTTGTAACAGGCGTGCCTCTTTTACAGAAATACGACAATAATGGTAATATTTTGTGGACAAGAAGTGACAGTAGTATATATAACTGGCCAATAGGCGGATCAAAAATTTTATTTGACAGGGATTCAAACATTTGTATTTTAAGTCCACATTTAGATCCTTTTACTATTATATCGAAAATAAATCCTGATAACGGTAATTTAATATTTCGGAAATATTTTCATTTTGGGATTGCTGGCTCGTGTTACGACATGGCAATAGACAATAACAACAACATCATCATAGCCGGCACGATAGCAAACGGACCTGCACCGCCGAACTATATTGATTTTTACGTTCTGAAGTGCAACTCTGCGGGAGATTCACTCTGGAGCTGGCGATATAACGGACCTGACCCTGTTGTTCCCTATGATATAGCTTATGCTGTAACAGTTGACAATTCAGGCAACATTTACGCTACAGGTTTCAGCGATAATGAAATCGGGCAGTCACAGTTTTTTACAGTTAAGTTAACCCCAAACGGAGACACCGTTTGGACAAGACGCTTCAGCATCGGCGGCTCAGATGCATGGAATATTGACCTTGATAACCAGGGTAATATTTATGTCTCAGTCAGAACTAACGTAACCAGTGCTACGGTGGTAAAATACGATAATAACGGAACACTCTTGTGGAATAGAACAATCGGGCAGATGCCACTTGGAGACATTCCTAAACAGACTGTGGATGGCACTGGAATTTATATAACAGGACCAATTTACAGCGCAAATGGAATATTAGTAACTAAATATGATTTTTCCGGGAATCAACTTTGGTCAGTTTCTTATGCACACGGTTCACCAACAAATATTGTAGTTACCAAAAGAAATTTCTACATATGCGGCAATACAGGTTCGGTTGATTTTCTAACTCTCAAATACTCCCAGCCCATAGGTATAGAGCCGATTTCCAATGAGATACCGGAGAGTTTTAAATTATATCAGAATTATCCTAATCCGTTTAACCCTGAGACAAGAATAAAATTTCAGATTCCTGAACAAGGATATGTGAGAATATCAGTGTTTGATTTGCTTGGCAGAGAAGTTGAGAAATTGGTTAATGATAAACTCACACCGGGAACTTATGAAATAAACTGGAATGCTGAAAATCTTCCAGGCGGAGTTTATTTCTGCAGATTTGATGCAGATGGTTATAGTGAGACAAAGAAAATGGTAGTTATAAAATAAAATTCAGGCAGTTTTTTTTAATTAATTTAAAATTAAACCTATGAAATACTTATTTACTTTTTTCATCCTTTCTTTAGTTGTAATAAATTTAAAAACTCAGCCTGCTTTCTGGGATGAGCTGGTAACAGGAGTTACAGTTCAGCTTAATTCAGTATCTAACATAAATGCAGTAAATGCATATGCATGCGGTAATTCCGGGACAGTTATAAAGACTACAAATAACGGTTATAACTGGATCAATGTAAGCGGTGGTGGTATCCCTGCTGCTGTGAATCTTGTAAACATTTATGCAATTAATCCGTCAGAGGTTTTAGTTGCAGGCTATCAGGGTACAAGTACATTTGTTTACAGAACAAGCAACGGAGGAGCTAACTGGATACAGGTTTTTACTCAGTCAAACGGATTTATAAATGCAGTCTGGCTGTTTAATACAACAAGTGGTTTTATGACAGGTGATGCAGTTGGTGGCAGATGGCAGTTATGGCGTACAACAAATGGTGGCATTAACTGGGATTCTTCAGGATTATATCTTCCACGTTCAGGCAGCGAGCTTGGATGGAATAATTCTCTGTGGGCTACTGCATCAGGGATGAAGTTATGGTTTGGAACGAATAATTCAAGAATTTACTATTCCTCCAATTTCGGGACTAACTGGAATATTCTTTCAACTGGTTCTGAAGTGAATTCATACGTAATATCAGTTGATACAACCGGAATCGGGCGTGGACTTGGAGGTAGCTCTGCAAATCTTTTAAGTTCTACAAATAGCGGGATAAACTGGACTGCTCTCAGTGTTCCGGGTTCAGGTAATATTTTAGGTGTTTATGCCTCAGGTCTTTCATTTCCGCAATCTAAGTACGTCAGAAGTAACAGTATTTATACTTCCTCAAACGGGTTTACATGGTTTGTAGAGTTTACTGCAAGTTCGGGTACTTATACTCATCTGTCAAGAAACAGGACGGGTTTTTCAACCGGACCGGGAGTTTTCTATGCTACAAAAACAAACGGAGGAATTACAAGAGGGAACGTAATTGTTGAGGGAGTAACAATAATTTCAACAGAGATTCCTCAGGATTTTTTCTTAAGTCAGAACTATCCTAATCCGTTTAACTCATCAACCCGCATACGTTTTAATGTCCCCATGGCAAAACCGGTTAACTCATGGGATGTCAGGGGACCTTTCGTGTCACTTAAGGTTTATGATGTCAGAGCTTCTGAAGTAGCAAACCTTCATCATAAGATTATTCAGCCGGGAATTTATGAATCTGATTTTGATGCATCGGGGCTGCCTTCAGGAGTATATTTTTACAGACTTGTAATCTCTGATCCTTTATACGGAAATGTTTATTATGCCCATACTAAAAAGATGGTTCTTGTTAGATGATGAAACTGTAAAAAAAATCTTGAACGAAGACGGGCTTAACAGATGTAAAAGAGGGAACACCTTATATATCTGAAAGCATTACATTTCAGGATGTGTTCTCAAGTATTTCTATTGCTTTACTGTAAAGAATTTCCGGCTTTATTTCTTTCATACACCTGAAATGCTTCTCCGGACAGTAACTTCTTCCTATATGCGAACACGGTCTGCAGTTGATATCATTGTTTTCAAGAATAAATGAATTACTGTTCTGAGGATAAAAACCGAATTCTTTTACTGAAGAGCCAGCAAGCATAAGAACAGGAACTTCAATAGCTTCAGCTATGTGCATCGGTCCTGTATCACCTGAAATTAAAAGGGATGCATTTTTTATTATTGCTGCGAGTGACATTAAGCTTGTTCTTCCGGCAAGGTCGTAAACATTATTACCGGTATTTTCTCTTATAAAGGCGGTAACTCTTCTGTCGTTTTCACTACCTGTAAGCAGGAAGGTATATTTATCTTCAGGGAAATGTTTTATGAACTGACAGTAATAATCCGGAGGATATGTTTTTGTATAATGTCCCGAAACGGGGTGGATGCAGATTATTTTTTTGCCTGCAGGAATGTTACTTAAAATTTCCAGTGCTTCCTTCATGGCAGATTCATCTGGATAAATTTCGGGGCGGAAATCACTTTTTATATCACAAAGTGAGAGGTATCTTTTATAAACAGGAGGAAGGTTTTTCATTAAATTTATCTTAAACCAGACCAGCAGTAATTTTCTCAATGGATATTTACGGAAAATTCTTTTTTCGGAATTTATGAATGTTCTTAAATAAAAAGTCCTCAGGTTATTATGGAGATCAAAAATAATGTCATAAGACTTTTTTTTTATTTCTTTCTTTAATTTACGCAGTCCTGTGAAATTAATTTCGTCTGGGATCTTGATAATCTCGTCTATATAAGGATTTGATTTTATTATTTCTGAATACTTTTCTTTTACAAGAAAATGTATTTCTGAATTAGGATAGTTTTGTCTGATTGATTTAATCAGCGGGGTTACGAGTATGATATCTCCGAGAGATGAAAGGCGTATGACCAATATTTTGATGTCTTTCTTCAATTCATCTCAATAACCTGATGATTGAAGTTATGAATCTGAATTTCATCAAACAGTCTGTTAACAAAAGTTGTATCGTATTTGTTAATGAAATAAAATATATTCAGCACCCTTTCCTGAAGATTATCGTTTGGGAAGATATTGTTACATACTTTATCAATCTGTAGGGTTGTAATTTCACTTTTTCTTGCCTGCGCATTTATAAGTTTCTGTCTGAAATAATCAAGTGAAGCTATAAACTTTTCTTTAAGGTTCTCAGCAGATTTAACCAGTGTTTTATCAATTTCATTTGTTATGTTTTTTATATCGTAAAATATTTTATTAATCTCGTCCTGATATTTTGAAATTTCGTCATCTATTTTGATTTCAGATATTTTTTCAACTACTTTGGATATCAGAAACTCACGGTGAAATATATCTTCAAATTTCAGTCCGAATCTGTCCATGAATTTTGAAATTTTGTTTTCAAGTATAGTAACTGAGGCACGGGGGAAAATGACCGGCATTGTAATGTTATAATGCTGATAAACCTTTTTAAGCTGGGCAAGGTAAGATATTTCAGCAGGACCGCCAACATATGAAACAGTTGGGAGCAGGTAATCCTGACAGATTGGTCTTAAAATAACATTCGGACTGAACAATTCCGGATTTTCCTCAAGAGACTTTTCAAGTTCTCCGGCTTCAAAACGCTTCTTGGAGTTCCTTAAAGCAAATTTTCCTTCTTCACGGGGCTCAATCAGCAGACGGTTCCCGTTATGGATGTAATAAAGATTTATTACCTTGGGTTTAACCTGCAGATCGTAAACTTTTTCAATATCGTCGCTTACAGAAATAACTTTTTCACAGACCTGAGGATGTGTTCTGAGTTCTTTTTCAAAAACCGGTGTGAGAAGTTTTTTTATTTCTGGATCAGACGGATCAATAAAAATCAAGCCTCCGGATTTTAAAATTTCATTCATCAGTCTTGCAAACGCCGTTTTGAAATCTGTATCCTCGCGATAAATTCCCGAAATTATGTTAATAATCTTATCCCTGAATTCCGTCTCAAGTAATGCACTTTTCAGTTGCTGATTAATACTGTTTATTACTTCGCCAAGTATAATTGATCCCACCGGCTTTAAATTTCTTTTGTGTTCAACATCCTGAATTATCTCATATCCTATTCTCACAAGATCGTTTTCTTTGTTAATTACATAAACATGTGATGCTTCTTCAAAGTCATGATCTTCTGATTCCATCCAGAAAACAGGAACGAAACAGTAATCTTTAAACTTAGATGATAACTCTTTTGCGAGCTTTATTGCAGTGATGCTTTTGAGGATAGTATATAACGGCCCTGTATATATGGCTGTTTGTTGTCCCGCAACTACAGCAAATGTATTTTCGCGTTTAAGTTTCTCAATATTTTCAGCTGTTATTTCATCTCCTCCGAATTCCACGTTCTGGCGTTTGAGTATTTCTATAAGTTGTGATTTATCAAAGAACCTTTCAGAGTTATAGTTAATCTTCTTGTCATTTATCACTTTAGAAAAATCCTCATCTGTTCTGAATCCGGAGCTGAAATATTTCTTTGCTCTTAAGTAATTTTCTTCAATTTCAGAAACGTAATCTAAAAATAAACTGTTGAAATTGGGGAGCCTACCGAATTCTGCCTGATACATTAACTCTGATTAGGTTTATTGTTTTGTGTGGAATTTTCTTTTTTTAATGTGTTATCTTTTGTTGTGGAAGCTTTCTGCTGTTTGTTTTTTTCTTGAGAGGAAGTTTTGTCTTCTGCAGAGGTTTTTTTGTAATCTGTCAGGTAGAAACCACTGCCTTTAAATATCAGACCGGCACCAGTCCCGATTAATTTCTTCAGACTTTTTTTTCCGCAGCTGGGACAGATTTCAAGAGGAGGATCAGAAAATTTCTGAAGCTCCTCAAAATTATAATCACATTCAGAACACTGGTATTCGTAAAAAGGCATATCAACTGTTAAATTTAAATTCGTGAATTACTTCATAAACTGAACCGGAAGAAGTAAGGATACTTTTCATGAGATAGAATGAATTAAATGAAATTTCGATAGGTTCAGGTATATATGAGAAATTATTTTCTATTTCAGTACGGGTGTTTTTAGGAAATCTTCCAGTTGTTATGTGAGGCACAAACTTGTTTTCAGTTTTTACTCCGAAATTTCTGATTATTTTATCTATGAAAGTAATAATTGTGTTACATGATGAACTTATCTCTGCAAATTCAAAAAATATCACTCTGGGTCGTTTTCTGTCAGGGAAGAACCCGGTACCTGTTAATCTAAATTTGATTTCATCAAAGCTAAATTTAAGTCTTTCACAAGTAAATATGAGCATTTTAATATTTTCTTCAGAGACATTACCTAAAAACCGGATAGTGAGATGGAATTTCTCCGGATCTTCCCATTTAACAGGACAGGTTGTCAATAAATTTTTCAGTTTCTCCTGGTAACCGGAAAGAATTTTTTTTTCTCCTTCTGATAAGTTGAAAGAAAGAAAAGCCCTTATGTTTTTCAAGTTTTGCAAAGTTATAGATTATAATTGATAAATTCAAAGAAGTATTGATGTAATATGGTTTATACTTTATCTTAAACGGTTCTTAAAGTTCATCTTGAAAGCATTAAGTATGTTTATTATATTTGTGATGCCGCGGGGTGGAGCAGCGGCAGCTCATCGGGCTCATAACCCGAAGGTCGGAGGTTCGAATCCTCCCCCCGCTACTAAATAATACTTTATTTAATTAAATTCCCGCATTCAGCGGGAATATTTTTTATTAAAGGGTTGAAGAGTTCATCAGAAATAAGGAGAGAGTTTCTTGATTTTTTCAGGGGAAAAGCTCACGTCATACTGCCCTCAGCATCACTTATTCCATATGATGATCCTTCTTTGCTTTTCACGAATGCAGGTATGAATCAATTTAAAGATGTATTTCTCGGAACCGGCAGGCGTGATTACAAAAGGGCTGCCAATACACAGAAATGTATTCGTGTAAGCGGTAAACATAATGATCTTGAGGAGGTCGGACATGACGGATATCACCATACATTTTTTGAAATGCTGGGGAACTGGTCCTTTGGTGATTATTATAAAAGGGAAGCTATAGTCTGGGCATGGGAACTTCTAACTGAAGTCTGGAAACTTGACAAGAAAAGATTATGGGCTACAGTTTATCAAGAAGATTATGAAAGTTTTAAATTATGGAATGATGTAACAGACATAGCCCCTTCACATGTTCTGAAGTTCGGCGAAAAGGATAATTTCTGGGAAATGGGGGATACAGGTCCGTGTGGTCCTTGTACTGAAATCCACTACGATTCCACTACAAATGGCTGCAGAGCTGAGGATATTAATTCAGGAAACCCGGATGTGATTGAGATATGGAATCTTGTTTTTATTCAGTTCAACAGAAACTCTGACGGAACTCTTGATGAATTACCTGAAAGGCATGTTGATACAGGTATGGGTTTTGAAAGAATAGTAAGGGTCCTGCAGAACAAGAAGTCAAACTATGAAACAGATATTTTTCTTCCATTAATAAACGGCTTAATTGAAATTACCGGTAAGGAATACACCGGGAAATACGAAGTACCTATGAATGTTATTTCAGATCACGTCCGTGCCCTGACTTTTGCAATTGCAGATGGGGCAATTCCTTCAAATGAGGGAAGAGGTTATGTTTTAAGAAGAATTCTGAGAAGAGCTGCAAGATATGGCAGACAGCTTGAGATGCATAAACCCTTTATACACATGTTAGTTGATGTTTTGTGTAAAACCATGGGCAGCTTCTTTAATGAGATTGTTGAAAAGAAAGATTTTATCAGGGACGTAATATTATCTGAAGAGGAGAGTTTTAACATTACACTTGACAGGGGAATTACGCTCTTTAACGAAGAGATCGGCAGAATGAAGCAGAATGGTGAGAATATTTTCAGAGGAGATGTTGCATTTAAGCTTCACGATACATATGGTTTCCCGCTTGACCTTACTCAGCTTATGGCACGGGAACATGGTTTTAAGATAGATGTTGAATCTTTTGACAAGTTGATGGAGGAACAGAGAGAAAGGGCAAGATCACAGAGGAAAGATAATTTGAATGAGAATTTCATAACAGACGTACTCACGGGAGATGTTTCCTATGATCCTTATGATATCACCGAAGATGGTATAAAAACCTCAGCTACTATAATTCCCCGTGCAGTCAGTCTTAATGACGAAAAAAAACAGGTTGTGGTGTTAAAGCGAAATCCCTTTTACTCAGAATCAGGTGGGCAGGTCAGTGATACAGGTGAGCTGATATTCAACGGGATTAAATTTACTGTTTATGATTCAAAAAAGAATTATATTATTACAGATCCTATAGATTTGCAAATCACAGAGAGTGAGGTTATAGCTAGGGTTGATTATCTCCGGCGGCTTTCAATTCAGCGTAATCACTCAGCAACACATTTAGTTCATGAAGCTTTGAGAAGGGTCCTGGGAACACATGTCAGGCAAATGGGTTCATATCTTGATGATAAATTGCTTCGTTTTGATTTTCAACACTTTCATAAGATGAAGGAAGATGAGATTAAGGCAGTTGAAGACATTGTAAATGAAAAGATTGCAGAAAATGTAAAAGTATATACAGAAATTATGAAACTGCATGAAGCTAAAGGAATTCCCAATATAAAAATGTTTTTCAGTGAAAAATATTCTGATAATGTAAGGGTGGTATTTATAGATGAGAAGTTCAGTGTTGAACTTTGCGGTGGTACACATGTGAAGGAAACTTCAGATATAGGTTTTTTTAAGATTATCAGAGAAGAGAGTGTTTCATCTGGTGTAAGAAGGATATTTGCCTATACTGGAGAAGGGCTGCTTAATTATATTTCAGAGCGTTCGAGACTCATTGAAGAAATTATAAGCCAGCTTCCTGAACATAAGGTTAAAGGAATTGTCAGGTCTGATGAGCTTAAGATGAACATCGATCATGAGTTACTTGTCTCCAGCCAACAGGTGAAAAATCTGATTTATTTGCAGGATGAGACTTTGAAAGTTCTATACAAACTGAAAGGCGAATATCAGGAGGAAAAGAAAAACACTGAAAAAAATGTTGCAAAGCAAAAGTTACTTAAAGCTTATGAGAGAGCAGAAGATTTGTTTAACAATGCTGAGACCGTAAATGATGTAAAAATAGTTGTCGGAGAGTTAAACCTTGACACGGTTGATGAATTAAAAGAAGTAGGCGACAGACTCAGGGAGAAATCAAAGAATATTGCTGCTTTACTATATTTGATACAGGATGACAGAGTTATATTAGTTAGTATAATAGGTGATGATTTGATAAAGCTGAAAAATCTTAATGCCGGAAAAGTAGTTGCTGAAGTAGCTAAAATAATCGGTGGAAAGGGAGGTGGTAAAGCACATATGGCACAGGCAGGGGGCAGAGATATTTCAAAGTTAAGTGATGCTGTGAGAACTTTTGAGGAAATAATAAAGAATTCAGTTTAAGTAAATAACATGAAAGCTATAATACCTGTTGCGGGAATGGGTACAAGGCTTAAGCCTATTACTGACAGAGTTCCGAAGGTTTTAATACCCGTTGGAGATAAACCTATGCTTTTTCACTTACTGGATGAGATTGTTAAAAGCGGAAAGATAGATACAGTTATTCTCATAGTTGGTTATTTAGGGGAAATGATAAAATCAGCGGTCATGAGTCGCTACAGGACTTCGTCTGTGAAATTTGTATTTACGGAACAAAAGCAAATGCTTGGATTAGGTCATGCAGTTCTTCAGGCTGAAAGTTATGTTAATTCTGAACCAGTTCTTATAATACTGGGTGATACTGTTTTTGAGTTTGATCTGAGTCTGGTCTTAGATTCCGAAAATACTTCTTTGGGAGTAAAAAATGTTGATGATGTAAGCCGTTTCGGAATAGTTGAGATTTCCCCTGATGGATATATAAAACGAATGTTGGAAAAGCCATCTCGAGAAGATACTGATTCCAGACTGGGAATAGCTGGTATTTATTTTATTAAGGAAAGTAGTGATCTTTTCAGGGCTGTTTCATATTTAATTGACAATAACATAAAAACAAAGAATGAATATCAGCTGACTGACGCTTTAATGAAGATGGTGAGTGATGGGATAAAAATGAAAACTTTTGAGATAGATAACTGGTTTGATTGCGGCAAACCTGAAACACTTTTAAGTACAAACTCTCATCTTTTGAGGAGAGACAGTCGTGTAGAACAGCAATATCCATTCGATAATCTTACTGTTGAGATGCCTGTCTATATATCTGAAGGATGTTTCATTGAAAATTCTCATATAGGTCCGAATGTAAGTATATCCAAAGGTGTGAAGATAATTAATTCAAGGGTAACAGATTCTGTTATTATGGAAGATGCAGAGATAGTAAATGCAGAACTTGAAGAGTCTATAGTATCTTCGGGTGAAAAAGTAAACGGAATACACAGTAGGGTTATGATTTCTGATGGGAAGTCCCTTGGCTTTTAGTATCAGCTTCCGGCCTCAATCTGCCCATAGTTAAATCAAATAATCTGACAGGAAGAATTTTAACAATTTTTGTTGCCAACACAATCGGAAAAGGGAACTGCACGACTGGTTTGCCTGCTTCAATCCCTTTACGAATTTTCTCAGCTGCTTTTTCTGGAGACATAATAAAAGGCATTCTGAATTCATTATTAGCAGTCATGGCAGTTTTAACAAATCCCGGTCTGACAGTAATTACCTTGATGTTATATTTTTTAAGTTCCACTCTTGCAGCTTCCAAAAGTGTTGAAAGTGCTGCTTTGCTTGAAGAATAAGCACCTGACCCCGAATAACCCCTAACGTCTGCAAGTGAACTAATACCTGCAATGGTTCCGTATCCCTGATTTTTCATTAAAGGTAATATAAACTCCAGAACATTCGCAGTTCCGAAGACGTTAACGTTGTAAATTTCCTTTAATTTTTCTGAGGTAAAATCTTTCATCCACAAAGGGCCGCCAACTCCTGAATTGATTATTACCAGGTCTATAGTGTTAAGTAAGTTAAGTGAATATTCAACTGATTTTTTTACGTTCTCTCTGTCTGTTATGTCACACTTCATATAATAAGAGTCAGTTTCATTTGCAATTTTTTCAAGGGCTTCAGTATTTCTTGAAAGTAAGACTAACTTAGCACCTGCTGAGTGATACCCGTATGCTAAAGCTTTCCCTATTCCCTGAGAAGCTCCGAAAATAATTACTTTTTTATATTTCAATGAGATATTTTGAGATTAATCTGTGAAAATGATGAACTCCTTGCTCCCTTTGTGGAGAGTATCTGCCAGATCTGTAGAAAGATGAATGAATACCTTTCTGAACGGATTCTACTATTGCTTCGTCTTCACGTTCAACCCTGTCAAGATCAGTGCCTGCTCCGGTGTTATATTTAGAGGTGTCTGAAATATAAGTCAGATATGATACCTTTGTAAGCTCCTTTGTGATTGGTTTAACTATATTTACCGAAATCCCCCATGGATAAAAGTTCAGCATGAGATTAGGAAATATCCACCAGTAATAGGCTGCCACTTCCAGTCCGTAGTCAGGTGAGATTTCCTTCAAAATGAAGCAGTTCTCACCCGGCTTTGCTATTCCAACCTGTAAGACAGAATTATTATGGGTTTCAACGGTGTAGTTTCCGTAATCCAGTTTTTCATTAAGTCC
>JAOADS010000058.1 GCA_026417195.1 Ignavibacteria bacterium
GTGTGCTTCACGCCGGATGAGAAAACTATGTTTCTGTCTATTCAGCATCCCGGTGAAAATACTACGGATATTAAAAATCCCACAAGCCTCTGGCCTGATGGTGATATACCAAAACCAGCAGTTGTGGCGATAAGCGGGTTCAAATAAAAAACCCGCTACAGTTCACCTCCGATTATTTAAGTCTTAATACAGATTTTGTCTAACTCAAACCTGAATGAGGAGTTCCAGAAATGTTCTATATACTGTAAACATCAGCTTCCTCATCATAAGATTTTAATCCGGAGTCTGCTACAAGGTCCCTCTCAAAGCCTGTTCTCTTTCAATTGCTTCAAACAATGCCTTGAAGTTTCCTTTACCGAAAGAACGTGCCCCCTTGCGTTGTATGATTTCAAAAAACAAAGTCGGTCTGTCTTCGAGCGGCTTTGTGAAAAGCTGTAACAAATATCCGTCATCATCCCTGTCAACAAGTATTCCGTGTTCACGCAGGTCATCAATGTTCTCATCTATCTTTCCTACTCTGGCTTCAAGTTCATCATAATAAGTTGTGGGAACACGCAGAAATTCAACTCCTCTTCTTTTAAGTTCCGCAACAGTACCACATATATCTGTTGTTGTCATCGCAATATGCTGAACGCCGGCTCCGTGGTAGAACTCAAGATACTCATCAATCTGTGATTTTCGTTTCCCCTCAGCAGGTTCATTGATCGGAAATTTTATTTTACCTGTTCCGTTCTCCATAACCTTACTCATCAGTGCAGTGTATTCTGTTGAAATGTCCTTATCATCAAAGGAGATTAACTGTTTGAAACCCATAACCCTCGCATAGAAATCAACGTAATAATTCATCTTACCAAGCTGAACATTTCCGACCATATGATCAATTGAACGCAGACCAACATTATCAATACCTTTGACTGCCTTTGCAGAAGCATCCTGAAAACCCGGAAGGAATATTCCTTTGTAGTTTTTTCTCTCTATAAAAGAGTGGATTGTATCACCGTAAGTTTTAATAGCTGAACGTATCACGTAACCGTTTTCATCTTCAAGCTTAGTTGGTTCAATTGCAGGTTCCGCTCCTCTTTTCGTTGTCTCCTCAAAAGCTCTTGTTGCATCATCAACTTCAAGAGCTATGTCTCTTACACCATCTCCGTGTTGTTTGATATGTTCAGAAATAAAATTATCAGGATGGTAAGGAGTGGTCAGAACAAACCTGATTTTCCCCTGTTCAAGAACATAGGAAGCTCTTTCTTTATTTCCTGTTTCAAGTCCGCTGTATCCGGTAAGTTTGAACCCCCATGCATACTGATAATAAATAGCAGCCTGCTTCGCATTACCGACATAAAACTCAACATGGTCCCAGTTCTTTATAGGCAGGAAGTCCTCCTGAACAGAGGTATTACTAACTTTTGATTCAGTTATTTGTGTATCCATTTTAGTGTATTATTTAATTTATGCAAATATATGAACATTATAACTGATTTTATATGACTATAATCATTCCAGAAATCTTAAATGAGATACCCGCTTACGCGGGCATGACGGGAATGGTTTGAGTGACAATGTTCCCTTTTTGTCTTATCCTGAGGAGCATATCAACGAAGGATCTTGTAAAGTGTGGAACAATAAATTTGTAAAAACTATAGCCAAGTAAAATTTTACTCCTACTTACGTCTCCATCCTGCATAAGACGGGGATTTTTTGTTTGTTATAATAACGGAATTAACCTTTGGTAAGCAATTCATATTTAAACCACATATATTTGTATTGTGGATCATAACAAATTCATGCAGATGGCAATAGACAAAGCCCTTGAGGGAGTAAAATCCGGACAATCACCTTTCGGTGCCTGTATAGTAAAAGACGGGAAAGTTATAGCCTGTGAACACAATATCGTTCTTGCATCCTGTGACATAACTGCCCATGCAGAAATTCATGCCATCAGAAATGCATGTAAAAATTTACAGACTATAGATCTTTCAGGCTGTGAGATTTACTCAACCTGCGAACCATGTCCCATGTGTTTCACAGCCATTCATTGGGCAAGAATAGACAGGATTTATTACGGTGCATCAATATCTGATGCAGAAAAATTCGGATTTAATGAATTAAGGGTATCCAATAAAGAACTTAAAAATATAGGCGGAAGTAAAGTTGAAATTATTCCTGAAATTCTTAAAAAACAATGTATTGAACTCTTTGATTATTGGAATTCCGCTCCGGGGAAAAGAACGTATTGAAAAATGATTTTTGAAATTGATTTTCTCTCATAATTAATCTAATTTTGGGCAATAATAATTAACTAATATGAGAAAAATTTTTATACTTTTAACACTATTTCTCTCTTTGCAGACATTCTCACAGGGCCTAACATTTATCAGAATATCACCTAGTATAGTAGTAGGAAACACTTCAATGTATGAAATACCTGTTAAAGCTGTGCTGAACCCGTTATCAGGTACAGCGCAGATAAGACTGATAAGAGTTATTGAAGAACTTTCACCAAGCTGGGACTCATTCGGCACAGGTATCTGTAATTATGTAGCCTGTTATCCTCCTGAAGTTGACACTGTAGTAGCTTCTTATTCAGCTTCAACCTCAAGTGATGATACTGTAACAATATACTTTTACTGTTATTATACAGAAGGAGCCGGTTATGTAAGGATGCGTGCTGAACTTGTTTCAAACCCTTCACAGTTTGTTGAAGTTGATTTCAGGGCAGTTACACCTGCATATATAGGTATAACTCCCATAAGCAATACAGCTTCAGAATTCAGGCTGAATCAGAATTATCCAAATCCTTTCAATCCAAATACGAAAATAAGTTTTTCACTACCTGTAAGGGAATTTATCTCACTGAAAGTATATGATATGCTTGGAAGAGAAGTAAGAACACTGGTAAGTTCAGAACTACCTGAAGGCCAGTATGAAATTGACTTTAATGGAGAAGGTCTGTCAAGCGGAATATATTATTACTCTTTAAGAGCCGGTGAGTTTGTATCAGTGAGAAAAATGACATTGGTTAAGTAATGGAACATTTATTATTATCCATACGATTTTAATATTATATAAAAGTTAAGTATTCATGGAAGATATAAAACAGGTTAGAAAAAAAGATTTAACACTTCTGGAAAAAACATATCTGCCCCAGATACTTGGCGGTCTGTGGCTAACTTTTAAGGAAATGTTCAAACCTAAGTTTACCAGACAATATCCTGAGGAAAAGTGGACTCCACCTCTTTCGTTCAGGGGAAGACCTGTACTGGTTCAGGCATCAGACGGAGTAGAAAGATGTGTTGCATGTGGACTGTGTTCAAGGGTTTGCCCTGCTTTAGCAATAGAAGTTCAGGCTAACGAAACTACAGAACTTGATAAAGAACGTTATCCGGAAAAGTTTGAAATTAACATGTTAAGATGTATTTTCTGCGGATTCTGTGAAGAGGTCTGCCCTGAAGAAGCTATAGTAATGAGTGATGAATATATCTTAACCTTTACCAGTCAGGAAGAAGCTATATTCGGTAAAGAAAAACTCCTGATGAGTGAAAAACGGCTGAAGAAAAGACTTGAATTCTTACATGAGAATGTATGAGTAGATTAATACTGATTGTACTTTTAATATTAACGTGTTATTTATCTTACTCCGGTACAGATGAAAATTATTTCATCAGCGAAAATCCATCTGATTCAACAGATATTTTAACTGTATTTTCTGCAAAGATCAAAAACAGTACTGTTTATCTCAACTGGAGAATATTAAATCCAAAAGCAATATCATACTTTGAGGTTTACAGGTTTGATTCAAGGAAAAACGATTACGTGAAAATATCACAAGACAAAATCAGGAGAGACGATTATCTGAATAAAACGAAAAACTCTGACGGAAAATGGCTATATATGTATGACTTCGAAGATCAGCCTGAAAGAGACGGAGCTTATTATTACAAACTGAAAGGTTTCAGTTCAACAGGTATTGAGATTCTTGAATCTGATGAAATTAAAATCGGAGTAACAGGTATAAGGAACTTCCGCTTAGAACAAAACACTCCGAATCCATTTAACCCACTGACAAACATATCTTACGAATTATTTGAACCTTCTTATGTAAGCCTGAAGGTTTTTGATCTGATCGGTAAGGAAATAGCAACTCTCTATGAAGGTTATCAGGGGAAAGGAACCTATACCTATCAGTTCGATGCCTCAAAATATGAAAACCTTACAAGCGGGATATATTTCTATAAGCTTGAGACTGAAAAATATTCAGAAGTTAAGAAGATGATACTTACAAAGTAGTTATCACTTAAGTTCCAGATTGAAAGCTTTTTCTAAAGTTTCACCTTTTCTTAGAATCTTCATCTTAAGAACATCTCCTTTTCTCATATCAGCAATTATTCCCCAGAAGTCTGCATCACTGGATATATTTTCACCGTTTAAGGCAGTGATTATGTCTTCCTGCTGAATACCTTCTCTGTCTGCTGCAGAATTTTTCTCTACGCTTACAACTATAACACCAGTGACGTTTTTAAGTTTGAAGTAAGCTGCTATATTCTGATCAACAGTCTGTACACGAAGTCCTATGTCAAAATCACGGTTTATCCTGCCGTCTTTCTTTAAAGCTTCAAAAATTAAGCGAACCTTATTAATCGGTATAGCAAAACCTAAACCTATATTTCCGCTGGCAAAAGTATTTCCGGTATATATCAAAGTGTTCATACCTATTACTTCACCTGAACTATTAAGCAAAGGTCCCCCTGAATTACCTGAATTAATCGCAGCATCTGTTTGTATCATATTACGGTAAAATCTGTTCTGAACAGGACTTAGTTTCATATTAGTTGCACTGATGACACCTACTGTAACCGTCGGCTTCTGATTCACTTCGAAAAGTCCGAAAGGATTACCAAGTGCAATAACCCATTCACCTATTATTACATCATCTGAATTTCCGAACTTTACATAAGGCAGTCCACTTCTGTTTATCTTTAGTACAGCTATATCAGATACGGGATCCTTTCCTATAATCTCAGCATCAATATGTTCACCGTTGGTAAGAGAAACAACTACCTTTGTAGCATTGCCTATAACATGGTCATTTGTGATAATATATCCATCTTCAGAAACTATAAAACCAGAGCCTAAACCATGTACTTCCTGTTTAAAAGAACGATCGCCGAAGAACTGTCTGAAGAAAGGATCGTTACCAAAAATATCACCGAAAGGATCTCGGTATTCTCTGATTTCAGTTACATTGATTCCCACCACTGAGCTCGAGGCATTCTTTACTGTTTGTGTAATTGCATTTTCTCTGGAATCAGTTATCCTTTGATTAGATTCGTTTCTGGTAAGATTATCGTCTGCCTTGAGCTGAACATTATCGGATTTAAAGATAATTTTACCGAGAAAAATTCCTGAAGTAAGAACAGCAACAAGCAGTAAAGGATAAATTATTTTCTTCATAATAAATCTGAAAGTAATATTTTACTTCTTTTTTCTTTTAAGGGCTTTCTTTACAGCTTCTGATATGTATTTCTTCGAAATACCATACTTTTCATAAAGCTCCGGACCTTTGCCCGACTCTCCGAAAGTATCATTAACGGCAACCATCTCTACCGGCACAGGAAATTCCCTGACAAGAACCTCTGCAACAGCTCCGCCAAGCCCGCAATGTTTCTGATGATCTTCAACAGTAACTATACAACCAAAATCCCTTGCAGCTGTTAAAATGGCTTCTTCATCAAGCGGCTTAATAGTATGCATATTTATCAGACGTATCGAAATGCCTTCTTTCTCAAGCATCTCTGCAGCAAGTATACTTTCCCAAACACAGAGTCCGGTTGCAATTACTGCACAATCTGAGCCTTCAATCAATATATCTGCTTTCCCAAATTCAAAATGTGCATCCGGCTTTGTAAAATTAGGTGAGTTATCTCTGTAAAACCTCACATAAAACGGTGCATTAAGCTTCGAACATTCTATTATTGTTCTGTAGGTCTGATTGTAATCAACAGGAGTTATAACGTTCATATGAGGCAGAACCCTCATAAGAGCTATATCTTCAAGAGACTGATGAGTTGCACCATCAGGTCCTACAGTTAACCCGCAGTGAGATGCACAGATTTTTACATTCATCTCGCTGTATGCTATTGACTGACGGATCTGATCAAAAGGCCTGCCAGTTGCAAATTCACCATAAGTTGAAGCGAAGGGAATTTTACCGACAAGTGCAAGTCCTGCAGCTGTTCCCATCATATCCTGTTCTGCGATTCCAACTGAAAAAAATCTATCCGGATATGCATCCCTGAACATATCACTCCTAACAGAGCCGCTTACGTCTCCTCCTAATACCACAACGTCTGGATTGGTTCTGCCAAGTTCCACAAGGGCGTCACCAAACCCTCTTCTTGTCTCCTTCAGTTCGGGATTGTTTAAATCAAGATTGTCTATGATTTTCTCTTTATTGAAATTCATTATTCACAGTCTTTGGTTATTTTTTTTGTCTTAAATTTGAAACTGCTTTCATTTACAGATACTTTAATGATCTCAAAAGGATAAGTAATTGCATCAGTTGTACCACAGTTTTTACCCGGATAGATTTCGTTGATATAGACAGTAAGATTTCCCGAAGAACGAATTACATCCTTAACGGTAATGGCATGTCCACCGGAAGGCTTAGCACCCATAAAAACACCTATAACAATATATTTGCCGAAATCAACTTCGGGAACATTGGGTTTCTGATCAAGATATTCATATGCTTTATTCATCAGTTCAATGTAGGACTTTTGATCCCTGACTATTACTTCCTGTTTTTCAGTAATGGATGAATAGAAAGAAGAAACAAGAACTTCAAAGGGCACTTTTTCCTTAACTGAATCTGAGGAGCTGCATGACAGAAAAAATAATGAGAGAAGCATAAAGATTAATTTACTTTTCAGCATAATAATCAACAAAATCTCCGTATTTTGTTTTCTGAATTTCACTTAATGCTATCTTCCCCTGCTCATCATTCGGCGGAACTCCATGCCATTTATAATTATCTTCCATAAATGAGACCCCCTTCCCCATCTTTGTATAAGCAAGTATAACCGATGGTTTACCTTTAACTTTTTCAGCTTTATCAAATGATTCAAGTATCTCCTTCATATTATGTCCGTCTATTTCAAAAACTTCAAAACCAAATGCTTTCCATTTATCAGCTAAAGGTTCAAGCTTCATAACTATCTCAGTCCTGTTATCAATCTGACAGTGATTCCTGTCAACTATAACAGTAAGGTTATCCACGTTGTGATGGGCTGCAGTCATAGCAGCTTCCCATATCTGCCCTTCATTTAGTTCTCCGTCTCCGCATATGCAATAAACTCTGTTAGATTTATTGTCTAATCTAAGCCCGAGACAAGCTCCTACTGCTATTGAAAGTCCCTGACCTAAAGCTCCTGATGCAATCTCAACTCCGGGCAGACCGTGAGTTTTAAGAGGGGCTGGATGTCCCTGAAGTCTCCCGTTTATCTTACGGAGTGTCTTAAGTTCATCTAAAGGACAATACCCCCGCCTGGCTAAAGTTGCATACCATACCGGCGCAACGTGACCTATAGAAAGAAATACATAATCCCTGCTATCCATATAAGGATCTGACGGGAGACAATTAAGTTTATTGAAATATAAAGCTGTGAAGATATCGGCGAGACCTAACGGACCACCTGAATGGCCAGACTTTGAGATAAGAAGCATGTTTATTATATCACGTCTTATCTGACGAGCCATTTCATTTAAATCGTCTGTATCTGTAAAAACTGGATTCTTTAAATCTGCAAACATTATATTAGGTTTTATTTTTTCTTATCTGAAAATACTTCTTTATGTTTAGATAAAATCAACATCGTGATAAAAAATGAAAAAAGCATAAAATAAAAATCAGAAAATTCATTTACACTCTTTTTAACTGGCTGAAAATCAGCCAAAGTGATTAAAACTATAATAGGAACAAGACCTATAGTTGCAATAGTGTTTGATATAAGCACCTTTCTTTTTAGTAAAAAAACAATAAGCCACACAATACACCATCCCAACAATACGTAAAAATTAACCACAGCAAAAATCCCAGCCCCTGTAGCAAGACCCCTTCCTCCCTTAAACTTTAACCACACGGGATAATTGTGTCCGACTATCAAAGCAATTGAACCTATCATCACAGGAGGAAAAGCAAGTTTAATGAGAAATAACATAACATAAACAGGCAGAAAACCTTTTATAAAATCCGTTATAAGAACTGCTATACCTATAAACTTAGATCTGGTAACTTGAAATGAATTCAGCGTACCCACATTACCTGATCCTTCTTTCCTTACATCTCTGCCTGAAAAAAGTTTCACATAAACATATGCTGTGGGAAATGAACCTATAATATAACAAAGAACGAAAGTTAAAACCGAATTTACAAGAAACTCCATAACCGGCAACTAAATCACAAGCTAAAACTGATTAAGGAACCTGACATCGTTATTATATAATATCCTTATGTCATTTATGCCGTATTTCATCATAGCTATTCTCTCAATACCCATACCAAATGCATAGCCGGTATATATCTCAGGGTCATATCCTACTGCTTCAAAAACTGCCGGGTCAACCATGCCGCATCCTCCGATTTCAAGCCAACCGGAATTTTTGCACGTCTTGCATCCTTTGCCTTTACAGAGAAAACAACTTACATCCACCTGTGCTGAAGGCTCCGTGAAGGGAAAGTAACTTGGTATAAAACGAGTTTTCGTGTCCCTGCCGTAAAATTTCTTGAGAAAATATGTAAGCACCGATTGAAGGTCGCTCATTGTAACATCCCTGTCAACACATAAACCTTCTACCTGGTGAAACATGAAATAATTTTTCGGTGTAACAGCTTCATTACGGAAAACCTTACCCGGACAAACGATCCGCAAGGGTGGCTTTTCGGAAAGCATAGTTCTTATCTGAACAGGTGATGTGTGCGTTCTCAAAAGATATTTCTTTCCCGATTTATCCTTTACGTCTAAGTAAAAAGTATCCTGCATGTCTCTGGCAGGATGATGTTCGGGTGTATTGAGTGCATCGAAATTATGAAATTCATCCTCAGCTTCAGGACCCTCTGTAACTTTAAATCCAATCTCCCTGAATATCCGTACAAACTCCTCAAGAGTCTGTGAAATTATATGCTCATGTCCAATATCAATAAACCTTCCGGGCAGAGTATAATCAACATTAGGCCGAACAGAGAAGGAACCTTCAATCTTATCTTTAGTGCTGTTATACTTTTCCTCAGCAAGTTTCTTAAGATTATTCAGCTTTTTCCCTACTATTGGTTTCTCTTCTTTTGAAACAGTTTTTAATTCTTCAAACAACTGTGATAAAAGACCGTTTCTTGAAAGAAACTTCAGTCTGAAATTTTCCAGATCATCTGGATTTTCGGGTAGAGAAGTACTTATTTCCTTCTCAATTTCATCTATTTGCAAGAGCAAAGACATATTTTAGCTGAATGCAAATTTTACTATTTCGGTAAAAGCTTCAGGATTTTCATAAGCAAGCTGTGCAAGTGTTTTCCTGTTAATACCTATGTTTTTCTTATGCAAAGCCCCTATTAATTTTGAATATGTAGTGTTGTTTTGTCTGGCAGCTGCATTGATTCTCACTGTCCAGAGATTCCTCATTACGCGTTTCTTTAATTTACGTCCCTTGTATGCATGCTGACCAGCCTTCTCTACACTATGTTTTGCTACAGTTATTATTTTACTTCTTCTGCCCCAGTAACCCTTAGCTTTAGAAAGAATTCTTTTTCTCCTTCTGCGAGAGGCTACTGAATTAACTGAACGTGGCATTAATTTATCTCTCCTTTCTGATAATAGTTTATTTTATGCAGTTAACATTCTCCTGACACGCTTGGTATCAGCTTTTGAAACCAATACCGTACCTCTTAACTGGCGTATTCGTTTCGGAGATTTCTTGGTAAGAATATGTCTTTTAAGAGACTGCTTCCTTTTAAATTTCCCTGTAGCTGTCTTCTTGAAAGTTTTTGCAGCACCTCTGTTTGATTTTACTTTAGGCATCTTTACCGTCCTTCTTATGTTTAAATTTTAATTCTCCATCTTATGGAGGTTTTTTTGATATTCTTCAATTTTCCTTTTATCGGGTGAAAAGAGGGCCATCATATATCTTCCCTCCATCTTTGGTTGTTGCTCTACTCTGGATATATCAGATAATTTATCTATTATTTCATCCATTAGCTTTCTTCCCAGATCCTGATGAAGCATCATTCTTCCTATAAAAATTATCGTAGCTTTAACCTTATGACCCTGTAGCAGAAATTCCCTCAGGTGTCTGCATTTAAACTCAAGATCATGAGTATCGGTATTAGGATGGAATCTGATTTCCTTAACCTGTGTAGCAGATTTATTTTTCTTCTGTTCTTTTTCTCTTTTCTGTTTCTCATAATTGAATTTCCCGAAATCTCCTATTCTGCAAACCGGTGGTCTGGCATTTGGTGAAACCTCTATAAGATCAAGCTCCTTGCTTCTTGCCAGCCTTAAAGCCTCTTCAATAGGTTTTATGCCGATCTGATCACCATTTTCATCAATAACCCGAACTTCCGGAACTCTTATCTGTTCATTAACTCTTGTTTTGTTTTTTATATCTTTAATATATTCTCCTTTTTTTATTTGTGTATTATCATTTTTTTCTGATCCCTCTCCTCTGTTATTCTGTTTAAAAATTCATCAAGCCCGAATACTCCGAGATCACCTTGTTTCCTGGCTCTTACTGTAATATTGTTATTGAGTTTCTCTTTTTCACCCAACACTAACATATAAGGGACTTTTTTTAACTCCCACTCTCTGATCTTGTAACCGATTTTTTCATTCCTGTTATCAATCATCGCCCTGAATTTTTTTACTTTCAGCCGGTTTAACACTGATAATGCATAATCAAGCTGATTATCTGTAATGGGAATAACTACAAGCTGAACCGGAGCAAGCCAGAGCGGAAAATTTCCTGCCAGATGTTCAATCAGCATACCCAGGAAACGTTCAAAACTCCCGAATATTGCTCTGTGAATCATTACAGGTCTATGCTTAACTCCATCACTTCCTTCATAGGTTAAATCAAACCTTTCCGGTAGATTGAAATCCAGTTGTATGGTTGCTATCTGCCAGTCACGGTTTAACGCATCTTTAATATGGATATCAATTTTAGGCCCGTAAAATGCTCCGTCTTTTTCTTTTATATTATATTCAAGTTCATTTGCATCAAGTGCACCGGCAAGTGCTTTCTCTGCATTCTGCCATATATCCTCCGAACCCATGGCATCATCCGGTCTTGTTGAAAGATAATACCTTGGCTGAAGTTCAAAAAGTTCATAAAACTTCTTGATAAGTTTCAAAACTCCGGTTATCTCATCCTGAATCTGTTCCGGCGTGCAGAATATATGAGCATCATCCATTGTGATCTGCCTGACTCTGAGTA
>JAOADS010000059.1 GCA_026417195.1 Ignavibacteria bacterium
GGATGTATGGTTAACGGTGCAGGTCTTGCCATGGCTACTATGGATATGATTAAACTAGCCGGAGGAGAACCAGCTAATTTTTTAGATGTCGGAGGAGGTGCTTCAAAGGAAACAGTTGAAAACGGTTTCAGAATCATAATGTCTGATCCTAATGTTAAAGCTATACTCATAAATGTATTCGGAGGAATAGTCAGATGTGACAGAATAGCCGGTGGTGTGATTGAAGCTGCAAAAAATCTCCACATTAATATTCCGGTTGTTGTGAGACTTGCCGGAACCAATGCAGAACTTGCAAAGAAGATGCTTGATGAATCCGGCCTAAATATTATTTCAGCATCTGGCTTCAGGGATGCTGCTGATAAGATAACACAGTTACTCAAAGTGAATTGAGCAGGGATTACGGAAAATATGAACCTGTTATAGGGCTTGAAGTTCATGCTCAGATGAAAACGAAAAGCAAGGCTTTTTGTTCCTGTTCAACTGATTTTAATTCACCACCTAATACAAATGTCTGTCCGATATGTATAGGACATCCGGGTACACTCCCGGTCCTGAATAAAAGTCTTGTAGATTTCATATTAAAGCTAGGAATTGCACTCAATTGTAATATCGAAAGGAGATCAATCTTTGCAAGAAAAAATTATTTCTATCCAGATCTACCGAAAGGATATCAGATTTCCCAGTATGATACTCCTATATGTTCAGATGGTTACCTTGAAATAAAATACAGAAGGATAGGTATTCAGAGAATTCATATGGAAGAAGATGCAGGCAAGTCATTGCATGATTTATCTGATGACAGTTCACTTGTTGATCTGAACCGTTCAGGTATTCCTTTGATTGAAATTGTCAGTCAGCCTGATCTTAGAAGTGCGGAAGAAGCTTATGATTACCTTTCTAAATTAAAACAGATGCTCGTATATTTGGACATATGTGACGGAAACATGGAAGAGGGTTCTTTGAGATGTGATGTTAATGTATCGGTCAGACTTAAAGGTGATTCAGAATATGGAACTAAGTGTGAAGTTAAAAATCTTAATTCATTCAAAAACACTGCAGATGCTTTAGACTATGAAATTTGCCGCCAGATAGATATTTTAGAAAAGGGTGATAAAGTTATACATCAGACATTGACTTATGATGCCATTCAGAAAATTACCTATCCTATGCGTTCAAAGGAAGAAGCACATGATTATAGATACTTTCCTGAACCTGATCTTGTAAGCGTTTATGTTGACGAAAACTGGATTTCAGAAATTAAAGGCTCAATGCCCGAACTCCCGGATGTAAGGAGAGCACGTTTCATTAATGATTACGGATTACCTGAATATGACGCTGAAGTTCTTACAGCTGAGAAATCTGTAGCTGATTTCTTTGAATCAGTCGTTTCTAGGGTTAAAAATCCTAAATCGGCAAGCAACTGGGTTATGGGAGATGTTATGAGGGTGCTAAACGATAAGAAAATTTCTATCGGGGAGTTTTGGATTTCTTCAGGCAACTTAGCTGCTTTAATCAATCTGATTGAAGAAGGTAAGATTTCAAATAACATAGGCAGGACTGTATATGAAGAAATGCTTAAAGTCAAGCAAAAAAATGATGAAAGACAAAATCCTGAATACATAATTAAAGAAAAAAATCTTATTCTTGTATCTGATGAGAATGAACTTGAGAGAGTTGTAAAGAAAGTCTTAGCGGATAATCCCACAGAGGCTGAAAGATACAGAAATGGTGAAAAGAAGTTACTTGGCTTCTTTATCGGGAAAGTTATGAGGGAAACGGGAGGTAAAGCAGATCCGAAAAAACTTAATGAAATACTTTCAAAGAATTTAAATTAGAGAGTTTATGAGAAAACTTATTGTAGCAAACTGGAAAATGAATAAAGGTATTGTCCAGTCCCAACAGTTTGCAGAAGAATTAAGAGAGTACACTGAGAAACACAAAATCACTCACTGTGAAATAGTAATATGTCCCCCATATACATCACTTGAAGCAGTTCACAGGAAACTTGACGGTTCATCTATTGCTGTAGGTGCACAGAACGTTTTCTATGAGACTAGTGGTGCATTTACCGGTGAAGTTTCTGCGGGGATGCTGAAATCATGTGGCTGTGAATATGTGATAACCGGACACTCGGAAAGGAGAAGTTACTTTCATGAGACTGATGCTATTATAAACAAAAAAGTAATGGCAGTTCTTGATGAAGGTCTGAAGCCGATACTTTGTATCGGTGAAACGCTGCAGGAACATGAGGATAAAATAACTGAAGCAGTGATTGAAGAACAGATTAATCACTGCCTTGCTCATATTGATTCCGATTCAGTACGGAACATAGTGATTGCATATGAACCGGTCTGGGCTATCGGTACCGGTAAAAACGCTACTCCACATCAGGTAGAACATGCACACAATTTCATTCGCAGGAAGATCAAGAAGATCTATAATGAGGATGTTGCGAACAATATCAGGATAATATATGGTGGAAGCATCACGCCGGATAATGCCTCTGATTTATTTTCTTCAAATACGATTAACGGAGGTCTTGTTGGAGGAGCGTCTCTTGAGTTAGAAAGTTTTATTCAAATCATTAATTCAGCTAAGAAATAATATGAGAGAAGCTTACATAATTTCAGGCGCAAGAACACCGGTTGGTTCATTTAACGGAAGCCTATCATCGTTTTCAGCAGTTGAACTCGGAGCTATTGCCATTAAAGAAGCAGTAAAAAGGTCTGGTCTGAGCCCTGAGGAAATTGATGAAGTTATTATAGGAAATGTGCTGCAGGGAGGATTAGGACAGGCACCTGCAAGACAGGCTGCCATTAAGGCTGGTCTTCCGGACTCTGTCAGTGCAGTTACAATAAATAAAGTATGTGGCTCTGGACTTAAAGCAGCTATGCTGGCTGAACAGGCAATCAAGGCAGGGGATGCTGATATAATAGTAGCTGGAGGCATGGAGTCAATGACCAATGCTCCTTATTTTCTTAAAAAAGCCCGTAATGGCTACAGGATGGGTAATGGTGAAATATATGATATGATGATCCATGACGGGCTATGGGATCCTTATGGTGACAAACATATGGGGAATTTAGGTGAATTATGTGCAAAGGGAAATAATATCTCAAGAGAGGAGCAGGACAATTTTGCCAAATCCTCATATGAGAAGTCTCTGGATGCGATTAAAAACGGTTACTTTAAGGAAGCCATAGTTCCGGTTGAAATAAAGGATAAGAAAGGTAATGTTATCTTAATAGACACAGATGGAGATCCTGCAAAGGTTAATTTCGAGAAAGCATTTTCGCTTAAGCCGGTATTTGAAAAAGAGGGAACGATTCCTGCATTTAATGCATCCAATCTAAATGACGGTGCAGGTGCAGTTGTAATTGTTTCTGAGGATACACTAAAAGAAAAGAACCTTAAACCTTTAGCAAAAATTATTGCTCAGGCTACTCATTCACAGGCTCCTGAATGGTTCACTACAGCTCCGGCATATGTGATAGATAAAGTTTGTAAAAAAGCTGGTGTGGATAAGAAAGACATAGATTTATTTGAGATCAATGAAGCATTTGCTGCAGTAAGTTGCGCAGTTAATAAGATTGCCGGACTTGATCCGACGAAAGTTAACGTTACCGGTGGTGCAATTTCACTGGGACATCCTATTGGTGCTTCAGGAGCAAGACTTCTTATAACGATTATGTATAATCTCAGAAGACTTAACAAAAAATTAGGTCTTGTAACATTATGTAACGGCGGAGGAGAAGCTACAGCTATGATAATTGAAAATATAAACGTCCAATAAATATGAACATCAGTAAAATTTCCGTCATCGGTTCAGGTACAATGGGTAACGGTATAGCCCATGTATTTGCTTTATACGGCTATAAAGTATTGCTCGTGGACATAAGGGAAGATTTGCTGGAGAAGGCAATCTCAACAATAAAATCAAATTTAGAAAGACAAGTAAAAAAGGAACTTATCACCACTGAACAGGGCACTCAGGCTCTGGCTAATATAGTTACCTCAACAAACATTACAGATTCAAAGGATTCGGACCTTGTGATTGAGGCAGCCACTGAAAATTTTGATATCAAGAAAAATATTTTTATTACACTTGATGAATGTTGTCCAGTTCATGCAATACTTGCTTCCAATACTTCATCCATTTCAATAACAGAAATAGCTGCTGTTACAAAACGACCTGATAAAGTTATCGGTATGCATTTCATGAATCCGGTTCCTGTTATGAAACTTGTTGAAATTATAAGAGGTCTTGCAACAAGCGATGATACGTATAAATTGATAAAGGAAATAACTGAGAAGATTGGGAAAGTCCCGGTTGAGGTAAATGATTATCCAGGATTTGTTTCAAACAGAATATTAATTCCCATGCTTAACGAGGCAATGTATTGTGTTATGGAAGGAGTTGCAACACCGGAGGCAATTGATACAGTGATGAAACTCGGAATGAATCATCCTATGGGTCCGCTTACACTCGCTGATTTTATCGGACTGGATGTATGTCTTTCGATTATGGAAGTATTACATAAAGGTTTAGGAGATTCAAAATACCGTCCCTGCCCTCTACTTAAGAAAATGGTTGCAGCTGGACATTTAGGCAGAAAAACTGGGAAAGGGTTCTATGACTACAATAAATAAAAAATTTCGGGACTATGGAATTTAATTTTACAGAAGAACAGATCGCAATAAGAGATACAGCCAGAGAATTTGCACAGAACGAGATTGCACCTTCTGCGGTTGAACGTGACATTAAGGCTGAGTTTCCTTATGATATAGTAAAGAAGTTAGGGGAATTTGGCTTTATGGGTATGATGGTACCTCCGGAATGGGGAGGGGCGGGATTTGATACGATAAGTTACGTTCTTGCGATTGAAGAGATATCGAAAGTTGATGCTTCAGTCGGTGTTATTATGTCTGTAAATAATTCCCTTGTATGTTTTGGAATAGAAAGATGGGGAACTGATGAACAGAAGGAAAGATTTCTCAAACCTCTGGCATCCGGTCAGAAGCTTGGATGTTTTTGCCTCTCAGAACCGGAAGCAGGAAGTGATGCAACTCAGCAGAAAACTGAAGCTGTAAAAGAAGGTGATTATTATATACTAAACGGTATCAAGAACTGGATTACCAACGGGAAAAATGCAGATGTCTATTTCGTTCATGCTTCTACAAATAAAGAATTAGGTCATAAAGGTATTTCCACATTTCTCGTAGAGAAAGAAACTCCCGGACTTGAAACCGGCGTAAAAGAAGATAAACTGGGAATCAGAAGTTCGGATACATGCACGGTGAGTTTTAATAATTGCAGGGTACACAAAAGCCAGCTTTTAGGTGAGGAAGGTATGGGTTTTAAGATAGCAATGGAAACTTTAAACGGAGGCAGGATAGGTATCGGCGCCCAGGCTTTGGGAATAGCACAGGCATCGCTTGAAGCTGCCGTGAGGTATGCTAAGACCAGAAAGGCATTTGGGCAACCAATAGCAAATTTACAGGCTATACAGTTTAAACTTGCCGACATGGCTACCAACACAGATGCTGCAAGAATGCTGATACTTGAAGCTGCGTGGAGAAAAGATAATGGTATGAATTATGCCAAGGAAGCTGCTATGGGTAAATTACTTGCAAGCAGAACTGCTGTGAACAATGCTCTGGAAGCAATACAAATTCATGGCGGATACGGATATGTGAGAGAATATTTAGTTGAAAGATATCTCCGTGACGCAAAGATCACGGAGATATATGAAGGAACTTCAGAAATTCAGAGAATAGTTATATCAAGAGATATTTTAAAAGACTAAATCCTTCTAGAGGCTGAAATAGAATCTCAGGCTTAAATCAACACTGTTGAAGTTTTTAGCGACCCTTGTTCTAAATGGTGAACGATCAATTTGCTTCAGAGGGACAATGTTGTATCTTAATTCTCCTCCGAATCCGAATTGCCCTCCTGTGCCTGTAAATCCTATCATTGCCCTGAATAAAGGAGCCCATTGACTTGTGCTTTCAGTAGGTCCGCCTAGTGAATAGCCGTAGCCGCTGCCTATAATTATATCTGTCCTGCCGGTATATAGATTATCATAGTCTTCACTTACCCAGACTGTTCCTAAACCTCCGCCTATGAAGAAAAGCCTGGCAAAATCCTTGCGTTTGAACATTGGGAAGAATCTTACATTTACAGCAAGTGGTATTGCAAACATTCCGATATTAGATGAATAAATTAACGTATCCGTTCCGTTTCGCGTATGAGGCACTCCTTTCAGGCTGGTTTTTATAACTTTTGTACTGTTGGTAAACAATATTCCCGGTTCTATTTCTGCTGAAACTGCCTGAGCAATTGCGAAACCGAAAAAAAGATTAATATTTGTCAGGAATGTACCGTTCCTTGTATCAAGTATAGGATAAATTGAATTTATCTCCCTGTCTGTAAATATTATAAATGAATAACCGGCTCCGAAATATGCGTTTGTGGTCTTTCTTTTTTTCAGCTGGAAGATTTCAGAAGATTTTTCATTAAATGATAGTTTTAATTCTTGCTTTAAATTATTTTCTTGGGAGTTTAATGTAAATAAAAATAGTGAAGACAAAAATAAAGTTGCTAATTTCATTATTTTCTCCTTTAGTAAATTATTTATAAAATGTACCTGCTCAGATCACGGTTTTTAACTATGTCTTTGAGTTTTTCCTGAACAAATTCACTGGTAACCACTATATCTTTCTCTCTGGTTTTATCTGGTGTATCAAACAATATATCCTCAAGTAAGGTTGAGAGTATAGTGTGTAACCTCCTTGCACCAATGTTTTCAACCTGTTCATTTACTTCAGCTGCTGTTCTTGCAATTTCCTTGATGCCGTCTTCTTCGAATATTATGTTAACATTTTCTGTTTTCAGTAAGGCTACATACTGTTTTAGTAATGCGTTTTCAGGTTGAGTGAGAATTTTAACGAAATCTTCTTCCGTCAGACTGTTCATTTCAACTCTGATAGGGAAACGTCCCTGAAGTTCAGGTATTAAATCGCTTGGTTTAGAGACATGAAATGCACCTGAAGCGATAAAAAGTATGTGATCAGTTCTCACCATCCCGTATTTTGTTGTTACACTGCATCCTTCTACTATAGGTAACAGATCTCTTTGTACACCTTCTCTTGAAACATCAGGACCTGAAGATTTAGTATTACTTCCGGCAATTTTATCAATTTCATCTATAAACACAATTCCATATTCCTGAACCCTGTTTATTGCCTCCTTAATGACTGAATCCATGTCAATAAGTTTTGCAGCTTCTTCCTGTATAAGGACATTACGTGCTTCTTTAACAGTCATTTTTCTTTTTTTCATCTTTTTTGGCATAACGTTACTAAATATGTCCTGAAGATTAACTCCGAGATCTTCAAGTCCGAAAGGTCCCATTACCTGCATCATAGGAATATTATCAGACTGAATATCAAGTTCAACCATTCTGTTATCAAGTTTACCTTCCCTTAGCATTTCCCTGAATTTTTCCCTTGTCCTGAAGTTATCTTCCTTCTCAGAGCTTACTTCACTTTGTTCAGTTACGAAACCAAGCTGAGCCTGCTGGGCTGGTGCATCATGATTTTTCTTTTTTACCGGAGGCACCAAGATATCAAGCAATCTCTCTTCGGCATGATATTCAGCTTTCTTCTGCACTTCGGCAGTTTTCTCTGACTTCACCATGGTTACACCTAGATCTGTAAGTTCGCGGATGATTGATTCAACATCTCTTCCCACATAGCCTACTTCTGTAAACTTTGATGCTTCAACTTTAATAAAAGGTGCATTTGAAAGTTTCGCAAGTCTTCGGGCTATTTCAGTTTTGCCAACACCTGTAGGGCCTATCAATATTATGTTATTAGGCATAATCTCTTCCCTTAAGCTGTCCTTAATCTGTTTCCTTCTCCACCTGTTTCTTAGTGCTATGGCAACTGATTTTTTTGCATTTTGTTGTCCTATGATATATTTGTCAAGTTCAGCTACTATCTGAGAAGGAGTTAATACATTTTCAGGGAAAGGATTATCTTTGTTTTCTGAACTCATTTTATGAGTACCTTCAGCTTCTTCAGTTTTTTCTAATATTTCTGTTTCTTCCTTATACATATTAAAAATAAATTTATAATTCTTCAATTGTAATACTGTGATTTGTGTAAATACATATATCAGCAGCTGTGTTCAGTGACTCTCTCACAATATCAGCTGCACCCAGAGATGAATATTTCATAAGCATTCTGGCAGCTGCCAGAGCAAAGCTTCCTCCGGAACCTATGGAAACTATTCCGTCATCGGGTTCTATAACATCACCATTTCCGGATATGATAAAAGCATGTTCACTGTTCATTACTGCCAGAAGAGCTTCAAGCCTTCTAAGGTAACGGTCTGTTCTCCAGTCTTTAGCAAGCTCAACAGCTGCTCTGGGGAGATTTCCTTTATATTGCTCCAGTTTCGATTCAAACTTTTCAAAAAGTGTCAGTGCATCGGCAGTTGAACCTGCAAAACCCGCAAGTACTGAATTATTGTAAATTTTCCTGACTTTCTTTGTATTGTGTTTGAGTACGGTATTTGACACAGTAACCTGCCCGTCGCTTCCCATGGCAGCTTTACCATCTCTTATCAGTCCTATTACTGTTGTATTTCTGATATTTTCTTTCACTATAAGTCCTTTTAAATTTATAATCTTATTTTCCTTCTTAAAGTTGCTTTAGGTATTTTCATAGCTTCCCTGTATTTCGCAACAGTCCTTCTTGCGACTGGGAAACCAGTACCTTTAAGGATTTTTGCTATTTGTTCATCAGTTACAGGTTTGGATTTATCTTCATTATCAATTATCTCCTTAATATTCTTCTTGATCTGTTCGTTTGATATCTCCTCACCGGATTCGTTTCTGACAGGATAGCTGAAAAAGCTTCTTAGTTCAAAAATCCCAAAAGGAGTCTGAATATACTTCCTGTTAACTGCTCTGCTGACAGTGGATAATTCCATTCCAAGTTCCCGAGCCACGTCTTTTTCAAACATAGGTTCAAGTACATCGCCGCTTGTCTGGAAGAATTTTTTTTGTTTATTCAGAATATAATCTATTATTCTTCTCAGGTTTTCATTCCGGGAATTTAAGGCTGATATGAAACCAGCAGCATCATCGATCTTTTGTTTAATGAAGGATTTTGATTCACTGTCGATGTCTTCTGAATCCAGAAGGTTCAGGTAATCCGGATTGATTTTTAGTTTAGCAAACTCTCCCAGACTTTCTACCTTTAATTTACCATCTTCTTCTTCAATTATAAAATCAGGGAAAATATAATCAGAAGATTCAGAGGAGAATCCCGGATGAGGGTCAAGTCTATGAATAATCTCTATAATTTTATTCAGGGTCTCGGGGTTTAAATTAAGCTTTTGAATTATTTTTTCATACCTTCTGTTTGTAAAATCTTCAAAATGATTTCTGATAAGTTCAATTGATTTCTCTTTAATGTGATCGTCTTCTTCAGATTCTTCAAGTTGTGCAGTTAAACATTCTTTTAAATTTCTGGAAGCCATTCCCGCCGGATCTAGATGCATTACTATTTTCCTTACTTTTTCTATATGTTCAGGCTTCGGAGTGAAATTATATTTTTTTCTTATACTTTCAATTAGTTCATCATCTGTTCTCCTCAGATAGCCGTCTTTATCAAGATTTCCTATTATTTCTTCGCCTATTACTATTTCCTCATCGTTTAATTCTTCATTATGCAGCTGATCAAAAAGCGATTCATTATAATTTAAATTTTTGCTGATCAGGTATTCTGTGTAAGGATCGTTGTCTGCGTAAGTTTTAAGCGGACTGTATCTGGCTGTTATATTGTCGGAATCTTCTATTTCCAGGGTTGGGTTTTCTTCAAGTTCTTTTTTTATTGCCTGTTCAAGTTCATTTATTTGCATGCCAATGAGTTTCTGTGTCAGCAGGTAACTTGGTGAAAGTTTCTGAGTTAATCTCTGACCCTGAGAAAATTTTAATTCTTGTGCCATTATCTTATTTTTGCCTTAAATCTTTTACCGGGCAATTGTTCCACATAACCTCTGAATTCAAGGTTCAGTAAACTTACAAGTAATTCTGAGATATTCAAGCCACAATCGTCTGAAATAGAATCTATGTGAACAGCTTCTTTTTTCGAAATAAGTGTATTGTAAATTACAGCTTCAGTTCCTTTCAGATCTGTATGTATTTCAGTTTTTTCAATTCCATTGGTTTTAGGATTGAAATCCTTCAGATTATTTTTGATTTCAATTATTATGTCATCAACAGAATCTACCAGTTTGGCCTGAGAATTTTTTATAAGCCAGTTAGTGCCGGAGCTCTGTCCTGAATTAATTCTGCCTGGTACTGCAAAAACCTCCCTGAACTGATCTAAAGCACTTCTTGCAGTGATCATTGCACCGCCTTCTGTTGCACTTTCTATCACAAGGGTTCCAAGTGAAAGACCGCTGATGATACGGTTTCTTTTAGGGAAATTAATTTTATCAGGTTCTGTTCCTGGTTCATATTCAGATAATATAAGTCCCTTTTGGATCATCTGTTCGTATAGTTTTTTATTTTCCGGTGGATAAATTATATCCGCACCACAACCTAATACTCCACAGGTATAAGCTTCACATGAAATGGCAGTTTTGTGTGCAATCGTATCAATACCCCTTGCAAAACCGCTTATTATCGTAATTCCCAGGGATGAAAGTTCAGATGCGAATCTTTCAGTACATTCTTTCCCATAGTCGGTAGGGTTACGAGTTCCGACTATTGCAATTGAGTTTATAACTTTCTCTTCTGAAAAATTTCCCTTGTAATAAAGAATTGCAGGCGGGTCATAAATTTTTTTCAGATTCTCAGGGTAATCATCATCTGAATATGTCAATACCTTGATGTCTGCAGCCCTGATTTTATCAGATAATGTCCTGAAATCAGATTCCCGGGAATTTATGTGAACTAATGAGTCCAGTATAGTTTGTGCCAGTTTCTCATGTATGCCTTCAACTTCACACAATTCATTCAAGTCAGATTCCAATATTCTCTCAGGTGAACCGAAACATTCAAGAAGTGATTTCATCCTTACCGGACCCAGTCCTTCTATTTTAGTCAGGTAATATGTGTATTCAAAGTTTCTCACTGTTATCTTTTCATTTTGGGGTCTAAGGCATCTCTTAATCCGTCACCGATGAGATTTACTGCAAACACAGTAATCATTATAGCAATTGAAGGGTAAAGTGCAAGCCCGTAATTAGTTCCGGCAACAATATATTTATAACCGTCAAAAACCATTTGTCCCCAGCTCGCAGTCGGAGGCTGCACTCCAAGTCCGAGGAAACTCAGACTTGCTTCGAATATAATTGCAGTTGCAAGTCCGGCAGTTCCTGTTACAATTATAGGTCCCATAGTGTTGGGTAGTATACGTC
>JAOADS010000005.1:0-6473 GCA_026417195.1 Ignavibacteria bacterium
ACATATTCCTGAAGGCACTATGTAATACAATTCTGAAGGGATTTTAATATTAAATAATTTACTATAATTATTGGACTCTAACTTATACCATTTTAATATAATTACTATAAATAATGCAAGTAAATTCCCTCCCATTGTATTATATACCAGATATTTCATATCTGACATATTTGGAAATCCAGCACCGGTTCCTGTAAAATATTTAACCGATATTCCGGTGATAACATATAATGTAAAATAACCTATACAAAACTCTATTAATTGGCGGGTACTTCCTTCTTGTGTTTTAAACATTCTGATTGACCTTGAGTTAAAAATAATGATAAATTATTATTACCCTCAAATATATAAAAAATCAGATATAAATAAAGCATATTTCATGTTAATTTTTGGTAAACATGCAGTTTTTGAAACTATAAAATCTCATCCAGAAAAGATTATAAGTATTATAATTAACTCCGTAAGAAAAAATAATATAACTTTACCATATGATATACAGAAACTAAAGGTTGAGTTATTAACTGAGAAAAAGTTTGAGGAGTTTCTTAGAATAAATAAAATCAAAGGTAATCATCAGGGAATTCTTGCTTTAATAGATGACTTCCCGTATTCTAAATCCAGTGAAATCATTAAGCATGCATCCGAAAAAAATAACGCTGTACTTATACTGGATGAGATTCAGGACCCTCATAATTTTGGTGCTATAATAAGAACTGCATATGCAACAGGAATAGAAGGGATAATTACCACATCAAAGAATACAGTTCCTGTAACCGATACAGTTATAAAAGTATCTTCCGGAGCAGCTAACTATCTTAAAATATCCAGAGAAGGGAATATATATAAAGCTATTGAAATACTTAAAAATAATGGTTACCGTATAATAGGAACATCTCTAAAATCAGATAAATATTTGTTTAAATCTGGTCTGATCGGGAAAGTAGCCGTTATTTTCGGAAACGAATCAAGAGGATTGAGAAAGAGACTTTTGCAAATGTGTGATGAAATTATTAAAATACCTATGATCAACCAATTTGATTCATTGAACGTTTCGGTAGCAGTAGGTATAGTTTTATATGAAACATTAAGACAAAGAATGATGGCTTAATATATTTTTTAAAGAAAGTTAAATTAATTAATTAAAGTATTACTTGGCAAGTATCATTTTCCTTGAAATTCTGTAAGAACCTGATTGTAAAGTGTATATATAAATTCCACTTGATAGATCAGAAGCATCATAATTTACAGAATATCTGCCAGCTCTTTTGTAATCATCTACTAAAACGGAAACTTCACTGCCTTTTATGTCATAAATTTTTATTGTTATGTAAGCATTTCGAGGTAGTTCATATTCAATATAGGTAGTGGAATTAAAAGGATTAGGATAATTTTGTTTTAAAGAGAAATTTACAGTATATGAATTATTATGGTTGAAACCAGTTAATATATTTGCTTTAAGAACATATAAGCCTGTTTGTCTGTCAGAAGCTATGATCTTACCTGATGGAAACATATAAACTCCCCAACATCCGTTATATGAATTTCCATTATTCTGTGGATAAGTATCATACCAGGCTATTTCAACTGGATTTTCCGGATTAGAAATATTAAGTAATCTCACACCGGCAGTGTAATGTGCAACAAGTGCAAGGTTTCCGTATATTTCAACGTTATGTACTATAGATGTCGTTATTCCAGTGGGTTGCCATTGAGCAACTAGAACAGGATTAAAAACATCCTGAACATTCCATACTTTCAGAAGCCGGGGACTTGGTCCTCCTATCTCATCAGTAACAAATAAATACTTTCTATCGTCTGTTAATGCTGTATTATGCGGACCTGGATCAGGTAAATTCAGAAATCGGTTTATTGTTTGGAGATTGTTTTTATCCCTTGCATCTATTATGCTTATATAGCCATCAAAGATTCCGGCTGCCCAGATAGTATCATTTACAATTCTGCAATCATGCACATAACCAACTTCCCACTCCCCTCTTTTTATTGGCAGACCGCCTCTGTTTGAAACTGAAAGATCTAAAACAAATATTCCTCCGTTCATATAATCCCCTCCGTTTAAATATAAGTAAGGGCCAGACTGGGATATTGTATGCGTACGTGAATAACCTTTAAATGAATAAGTTGTGAGTAATCTAACTGAATCCGGAAGATAGCTGAGATCAACTATCTGTAATCCGCTACCGGTTGCCTCAGAGACTATATATGCCTTCTGGCCGAATACCTTCATTTCTCTCCATGATGACGTTAAACCGGGTAAAAAGTCACATTCATAAACATTTGAGGTATCTGTTACGTCGTAAAATGCCGTTCCGTTAGGACAACCTAATATAGCATATTCCCTTCCGTTTGGTGCTACATATCCCCATATAGCTGAATAAAGCTCATTCGAAAAATGATCATTCTTATTTGCTATTAAATGCATATTATTATTGCCTAACTGGGCAAATGAATAATAAGTTATGAAAATGAGAAAAAGTATATGGAAGCGGATCATTTTGTAATAACCATCTTACGTGTCTGCCTGAATTTACCTGAACTTAAAGTATAAAAATATACTCCACTTGCAAGATGAGAAGCGTCATAATTGATCTTATACGTTCCAGCTGGTCTGTAGTCATCTGTTAATAAACCAACTTGTCTTCCTGTAACGTCGTAAACTGTTAGCTTTGTATGAGAACCTTCAGGTATGGTAAATTCTATGGTAGTTACAGGGTTGAAAGGATTCGGGTAGTTCTGGTTTAAACTATAATTTGAAGGAATCTTTGAGGGGTCTTCTATACCAACTATCGGGAAAGTTGTTTTTAATACATATAAACCAGTTTTCATATCCGATGCAATAATTTTACCGGAAGGAAACATATAAACAGCCCAGCATCCTCTAAACTGATTTGTATTTGAAGTGGGATAAGTATCATACCAAGCTACTTCAACTGGATTTGTAGGATTGGAAATATTTAAAAGTCTAACACCTGCTTCATAGTGAGCTATAAGGGCATAATTCCCGTAGATTTCTACATTATGAACAATAGTATTAGTTATACCCATAGGTTGCCAGGTTGTAACCAGTACAGGTGACATTATATTTGTAATATCCCATATTTTCAGCTTACCCGGCGGAGAGGTCGTTTCATCCGTTGTATAAATATATCTTCTGTCTGTTGTAAGGGCACAGTTATGAGGAAACGGATTCGGATTATTAACCCAGGAAGTTACTGTTGTAAGAGAATTTTTATTTACCGCATTTATTACAGAAACTGTACCTGGAGGGTCATAAATATTACAGGCATATATTGTATCATTAACTACTCTACAATCATGTACATAATGAGTTTGCCATGTACCTCGTAATATAGGAGATGCCGGATTAACAGTTAAATCCAGTATAAAAATCCCGTCATTCAAATAATCACCACCGTTCATATATAGATATGGTCCAGATTGTGAAACGGTATGAGTTCTGGTATATCCTGAGTGACTATATGTTGCAACAAGACTTACTGAAGATGGAAGATTCTGCAGATTGATAATCTGAAGTCTGCTGTTAGTTCCTTCTGAAACAACGTAAGCATAATGTGAAAATGTTTTCATCTCTCGCCATCCGCTTGCTACTCCCCCTATGGTATCTACTCTATAAACATTTGCAGAGTCCGTTACGTCGTATATAATCGTACTCCAATATCCGCCCAATATTGCATATTCTCTGCCGTTTGGTGCAACATATCCCCATAATGCTGAATATCTCCACTCATGATTGGTTGGATTGTGCTGATTTCGGTTGGCTATCAGCACCATGTTATTGTTACCTAACTGAGAAAACACATTATTAGAAAATACCACCAGGAATAAAGCTAAAATAAAATTAAATATAGAAGTTTTGCTCATAATAGTGCATAATAATTAAAATATATGAAATTTACAATAAGATGTTTATTATTTAAGTTAACCATATGTACTAAAGGCTTACGGTTAATATTTTTTATTTATTTATTTCTTTCTGTCTGGATTTTCAATGTGAAGCTGCTTCATCTTTGTATAAAGGTGACTTCGTTGCATATCCAAGGCTTCTGCAGTCTTTGAAACATTCCAGGAATTTTCATTGAGTTTCTTCTCTAAAAAGATTTTTTCGGAAAGGTCTTGAAAATCTCTTAATGTTATATTTGAATTAATTAATTTTTCTATTTCGCTTTGATAGGTATCTCCCCCCGAACTTACATCCTCACGATCTATAACATCTGAGTCAGAGAGTATTATGAATCTTTCTATTGCATTTTTAAGTTCTCGAACATTTCCGGGCCATTTAAGTGATTTCAGATATTCAATTGCACGAGGTGTGAAAGTTTTAATAGGTATATTATTTTTAATGCTAATTTCTTTACTGAAATAATTAATTAATTCCGGAATATCATCGCGTCTTGCTCTTAGCGGAGGAACTTCAATAGAAATTACATTAAGTCTGTGGTATAAGTCTTCTCTGAATTTACCTTCTTCAATCAACTTTAATAAATTCCTGTTAGTTGATGAAATAACTCTAATGTTTACAGGTACTTCCTTACCACTTCCCAACGGTTCAATTTTATTTTCACTTAATACGGTTAAGATTTTAGATTGTGACTCCAAACTAAGATCAGAAACTTCATCCAAAAACAGGGTACCTCCGTCTGCCTGTTCTATTTTACCTGTGCGTTTATTTGGTGAAAAAGGGAGATATTTCTCTACGCAGCCGAACAACTCAATTTCTATAGTGTCACTCGGAATTGTAGCACAATTCACATGTACAAAAGGCTGATCACTTCTCTCGCTTAAATTATGTATTAATCTTGCAACTATTTTCTTGCCTGTTCCGTTTTCCCCTGTTATAAGAACTCTTGATGAGGTTCCGGATACTTTATTTATAACATCTTTAAGTTTATTTATTTCAGGAGAAGAGCCTATTAGTTCAGCATCCCCGGTCTGAATTATAGATCTGATTCTGATATTTTCCTTTAAAAGTAACCTGTACCTTAAAGCATTTTCTAAAGTAACCTTCAGTCTTTCAAAGTCAAAAGGTTTGGATATGTAATCATAAGCCCCTAACTTAATTGTCTGAACTGCAGTCTCAATATTTCCATGTCCTGATATCATTATTACCTGCACTTCTTTATCAACTTTTTTTATTTCCTGTAATACCTCTATCCCGTCCATTTTAGGCATCCTGATATCAAGCAAAACTACATCAGGTCTGAAATCTGTGAATGCTTTTAAACCATCTGCACCGTTTAATGAATATTCTGTTTTATATCCTTCTGTATCAAGTATCATTTTCAAAGTATCTACTATTGGTTTGTCGTCTTCTATTATCAGTATTTTAGATCCGGATATCATTTTTTTTCCTTATTATTTCTATCGTCAAAAGGGATGTTATATTCATTGTAGAGTTCTTTTAATCCGGGAAAAAACTGAAGTATTTTGTCAAACATTAACGGAGCAAATATCACAACTCTGGAATAAAATAAGGAGGAATTCCGGACAGAATTAGAAGGTATATTCACAAGAGCAAGGTTATAAAGTAAAATACTGGAAAAAAGAATACCTTGGATAAAGCCAAAAATACTTCCAAGTACCTTATCTGTAATTCTTGTTCCGGAGTTAATATCTGCAATAAACCTTGCAATCCACAACGATAGTCCAAATATGAAACCTATTATCAGAAGGAAACTTATGACGTGGATAAAGGACTCATCTTCTTTGATTAACTTAGACAAAACAGTCGATAAGGAAGGATAAAACTTAACTGCAAGTATAAAGCCGGCTATTAAACCTGATATACCAAGCAACTTTCTTATAAAACCTTTTCTGAAACCGAAATAAGTAGGTAGGGTTATCATAAAAGCAATTAAAACATCAAGCCAGTTCAATTTACGATAATTAAATTTGTAGAGTTAACATTATAACTGACTTAATTCCTGAACTCTGATTCAAGGCGTCTTGCTTCGTTGATATATCGTGATTTTGGATATTCCTCCCTCAATTGAGTGTAAATCCTTCTTGCATTTTCCTTGTCGCCTGCATTACTGTAAGCTCTTATTGCATAAAAAAGGTTTTCCTGATTAATTACTATATCTTTGTTGACATTTGCAGCTTTTTCAAAAAATTCGGCAGCCTTTTTATTATCACCTTTAGCTTCATAAACCGCTCCTATGCCTGAGAGACAAGATGCTTTGATGATATCATTTTTCCCTCCGTACGATTCGAAGTATTTCAATGCACTATCATATTCTTTTAAATTAAAGTAACAATTAGCTAAATACATTTTTGCAGTTTCACCACTATTAGTCGAACCATATTCGTTTACAATCTGAAGTAATCCCATAATATTGGCAGCTGGATCTCCGTTAATGGCTTCCTGATACTTCCCTTGTTCATAAAGGTTTATCACAGCAGATAATTTAGTTTCAGCTTCTTCATTTTTTCTTGAC